>NZ_JBLROA010000015.1:0-125218 GCF_047921505.1 Micromonospora sp. SL1-18
GGCCTACCGCAACCTCCTCGCCGGCGGCGAACCCGGCGGAGGCAAATCCGGCCTCCTGAACACGATCGCCGCCCACGCCGCCCTCTCCGTCGACTCCCGCCTGGTGCTGCTGGACGGCAAGCTCGTCGAACTCGGGCAGTGGGAGGACTGTGCCGATGCGTTCATCGGCCCCGACATCACCGCCGCCCTGACCGTGCTGAAGCGGCTGCAGGTCGTGATGAACAACCGCTACGCCTGGCTTCGCGCCCACGGGCGCCGCAAAGTCACCGCCGCCGACGGCCTCTCGGTCATCACCGTCCTGGTCGACGAAATCGCCTTCTACTCCGCGACCGTCGGCAGCAAGCAGGAACAGGAAGAGTTCGTCGCTCTCCTGCGCGACCTGGTCGCCCGAGGCCGCGCCGCCGGCATCCCCGTCGTCGCCGCCACCCAGCGGCCCAGCTTCGACATCATCCCCACGTCTCTGCGGGACCTGTTCGGCTACCGGGCCGCCTTCCGCTGCACCACCCCGAACAGCTCGAACATCGTCCTCGGCCACGGCTGGGCCGAGCAGGGCTACACCGCCACCGACATCCAGCCCACCAACCAGGGCGCGGCCTACCTCATCGCCGAAGGCGGCATCCCCCGCCGCATCAAGGTCGCCTACCTGTCCGACAGTCAGATCGCGGCGATTGCCGATTACGCCGCCTGGATCCGCCGACCCAACCGCTTATCCGCCGTCCCCGACGGCACCCGCCTCGACCTGGGGCTGGCGGCATGACCACCCGAGAGCGCACCTACGCCCGCGCCAACAACCAGCGGGCCGCGCAATACACCGAGATGTGGATCGTCGGCAGTCCCGAGGACCTGGCCGCCATGATCGACGCCGCCCGCAGTACCGGTCGGCTCGTCTACGTCTCCGCCCCGCACCAGATGGGCGGGGACGACACCCGACACCGCCGCTACCTGCGGCTCCGCTCCTCCTGATCGGCCGACAGGACCAGGTCATCGCCTGGCAGCAGAGCTGGTCCTGCCGACCTCCCACCAAGCCCTTTCGAAAGGACGTGGCTGCCATGAAGGCTACCCACCAACCGCCCACCCTCGCGCCGGTCACCCCTGCTGACCTGCTGCGGATGGCTGCCCTCTACCTGCGCCGGCACGGCTGGCACCAGGGCACCTACTACGCCACCAACGCCCCCGCCGACTGCCTCACCCCGCCGGCCTGCGCCGTCGGGGCCATCGGCATCGCCTGCGCCGGCCACCGCCTCGACCACTTCTACGGTCTCGACCTCGACACCCAGGTCACCTTCCGGCAGGCCGTCGGCATCCTCACCACCTACCTCGACGGCTGCCTACCCATCTGCTTCGTCGACGAAGACGGCTTCCTCGTCGAGGAGCACACCTCCCCCTACTCCTGGAACGACGACCCGGACCGGACCGCCGAGCAGGTCATCACGGCCCTTGAGAAGGCCGCTGACGAGTGGGACCGCCTCCACACCGAGGGAGGCGAGAACCGATGAGCACTGTCAAGCCGACCTTGACGCCCTGCGTCCCCCGTCAGAAGCGGCGGGATGTCGTCGAGAACGACGAGTTCGCGGCCTTCGCACGCCGCATCATCCGCGCCCACGGCCGCCGCGTCGCCACCGGCGACGTCGAAGCCCTCCGCGACCTGGTCGCCTTGGCCACCAACCTCGATGACGCCATCGGCGAAGCCGTCCTCGGTCTGCAGGCCTTCGGCTACTCCTGGGCCGAGATCGGCCAGCGGCTGGGGATCTCCCGGCAGGCCGTCCAGCAGCGCTGGGGAGGCCAGTCATGACCGCAATCACCTATGACCCGGCCGGCACTGTGACCGGCTTCCCGACCTTCCCCTACCGGATGGCCCCTGACGGCCTGGCCACTCGTCGGCAACTGCGTGCCGCCGGCCTCCGCCCCGGAGGGCATGACCCGGTCGCGCAGATCGTCTGGTGGCGCGGCAAGCGCGTCGCCTACCTCTACCGCCTCGACCTCGCCGCGCCCAAACGCATCGCCACGCCCGCCCAGCGGGAGGCCATCGCCAAAGCCCTGCGCGCCCGGCGTACCTGCCGGCACTGCGGCCAGATCCAGCCCTACTACATCCCTCGCCGTACCGGCTCCTGCCTCGACTGCACCCCGGGAGGTGCCCGATGACCACCGCCATCACCAACCTCGCCGCTGACGAGCGGATGACCCCGGACGACTACGCCGTGACCGCCCTCGCCGAATACTTCGCCGACCGCGGCCCCCTGTCCTACGAGCGGTTCCTGTCCGGCTACTACGCCGAATCCATCCGCCACATCCAGGAAGCCCACCGCGCAGCCTGCACCGCCGCCGACGGCGAGCACTGCGCCACCTGCGACGCCATCCGCGTCGGCTGCGTCGGCCTGCTCGCCGAGCAGCGCACCGTCACCTCCGTCTACCAGGAGGCAGGCGACGATGTCCGCTAACGAACCCACCACCGGCACCCGCGTCGAGGGTGTCGTCCTGGTCCTCATCCTGCTCACCGTCGCCGGCTTCGCCGGTGCCGCCTCCTTCACCCACGTCAAAGACTGGACCCTCGCCAATTCCCCGGACGGGACCGGGCAGTGGTTCGGCTGGGCCAACGCTGTCATCTCCGAACTCGTCCCCATCGCCTCCCTGCTGACCATCCGCCGACGCCGCCGTGCCGGCGCATCCATCGGCTACCCGATGCTCCTGCTCATCGCCGCCGCCAGCCTCTCCCTCGCCGCACAACTCGCGGTCGCCAAGTCCGGACCATCCGGCTGGCTCCTGTCCGCCGTCCCGGCACTGGCGTTCATGGCCCTGGTCAAACTCGTCCTCGCCCCCGCACCCACCGTGCGGGAGGACACCCAGCCGGTTGAGCCGGCCGCGCCGATCCGGGTTCAGGTGGCTGAGCAGGTCACCGAGCCGGCACCGCCGGCCGCCGCCATCACCCCTGCACCGCAACCGGCACCCGTTCTGGTCGCCGAGCCCACCCACACGCCGGCTGTCGAGCCGGAGCCTGTCACCGTGCCGGCCTCGGAGCCGGTCGACGTCCCTACCCGCCTGCTGCCCATGGCTCGCTTCGCGGCCGTGCAGCACGAGCAATCCACTGGCACCCCGATCACGCCGGCCGAGCTGGCCGACCGGCTCGATGTCGCCCCGGCCGTCGCCGGGCAGCTCCTCACCACCATCGGCGGTGGTGCCCGATGACCATCTACCTCGTCGACATCGTGCACATCCTGCACACCTGCCCCGCCAACCCGGAGCCGCACCCGTACGACACCCGCCGGACCGTCGTCGACGTCATCCCCGGCGGACCCTGCCGGGCACCGGTCACCATCCGCTGCGGCCAGGTGACCACCACCGTCCCCTGCCACCAGCACGAGCCGACCAAACGCCAATGCGGCGCCTGCCGGGTCATCGTGCGCGAGCGCACCATCACCAACCACCACCCCGACGGGGTGGCGGCTTGATGGCCTCGACGCTGGACCTCACCCCCCGGACTTCGGCCCGGGGGGTGGGCTCGAACGCCGACACCATCGTGTACGGCTACACCGCCGCCGGCTCCGCCTTCGAACGCGCCACCCAACCCGACTACTTCGGCTGGATCGAACACGTCCGCGCCGCCGGCGGCTGCACCCGCCCCATCCGGCTCGCCGGGCAACTGCTCACCGTCGACCCGGCCACGGGCCGTGTCCTCGGCGATCGGCACACCGACGGCATGCCGGACTCGGTTATCTACACCGCCTGCGGCAACCGCCGCGCCACCGTCTGCCCCTCCTGCGCCCAGACCTACCAACGCGACGCCTTCCAACTCCTGCGCGCCGGCCTCGTCGGCGGCAAGGGCGTCCCGGAGACGGTCGCCGAGCATCCGGCCGTGTTCGCCACCTTCACCGCCCCGTCGTTCGGGCCGGTCCATGCCCGCGTGGTCCGCAAGCACACCTGCGGCAACCGGAAGCGCTGCGACTGCCGGGCCGAGCCGTGCCATGCCCGCCGTGCCACCGACCCGGCCGCCGGCCTCTGCCCCCACGGCCGCCCGTCGGTCTGCTGGGCCAGGCACGAGGCCGGAGACGCCGCCCTCGGTCAGCCGCTGTGCCTGGACTGCTACGACCACGACCACCAGGTCGTCTGGAACCTGTTCTCCGGCGAACTCTGGCACCGCACCAAACAAGCCGCGGAACGCTGGCTCGCCAAACTCGCCCACCGACGCGGCATCCCCAAGGTTGAGGTAGCCACCGCCTCCGGGAAGACGCGGAAGGTCCCGCCGGTGCGGCTGTCGCCCGGGAAGGTCGCCGAACTGCAAGCCCGGGGAGCGGTGCACTTCCACGCCATCGCCCGCCTCGATGGCGTCAGCCCCGATGACCCTGACGCCGTCGTCCCACCGCCGGCTTGCTTCACGGTCGCCGACCTCGTCGACGCGCTCCGCCACGCCGCCGGGCAGATCGCGTTCCACACCCCGCACCATCCGGACCGGCCCGAGGGCTGGCCGATCGCCTGGGGAGAGCAGGTCGACCTGGAGCCGATCGCCACCGACGGCAGCGGTGAGGTCACCGATGGCATGGTCGCCGGCTACCTTGCCAAGTACGCCACCAAAAGCACCGAGGCCACCGGGCACACCTCCACCCGCCTCGACGCCGACACCATCGGCGACTACGCCGACCCCGACGGCGACCACACCGCCCGCCTCATCGACGCCTGCTGGCGCATCGGCCGACCCACCAGCACCCCGATCCCGCTCTCCGAGCGGCCCCGCGAACCACGGCCCACACCCGGCTTCGTCCAGCGCTGGGAGTGCCCCGACTGCGGCACCCACACCCGCTACGCCGCCTGCCCCACCTGCGTCGCCCACCGTCAAGCCAGCCTTGACACCGAACCGACGAAACCCGCGACGGCCAACCCCTACGCCCGGCTACGGCGATGGGCGCACATGCTCGGCTACGGCGGCCACTTCCTCACCAAAGGCCGCCGCTACTCGGTCACCTTCCAACTCCTACGCGACACCCGCATCGCCTACCGGCGGCATGACGACCAGGCCCACGAGCACCCGGCCACCGGCCGCCCACTCGCCGGCCGGGTCGATGACGCCACGCCCCTGATCGTCGGCACCCTCACCTTCGCCGGCGTCGGCTGGCACACCACCGGAGACGCCCTCCTCGCCAACACCGCCGCCGCCATGGCCAGAGAACGACGAACCACCGGCCGCGAAGAACTCGCCCACGAACTCGGCACCACCCCGGCCGGCACAGTGCCGGCCGCCGCCTAACCCGACAGACCTGAGGAGGTCACCACCATGAGCACCACCGCCCGCCCGAGTCCCGTCATCCGGCTCGTCCCCCGCAGCGGTGCAAGCGTCGTTGAGCCGGTCACCTACACAGTCCGCGAGGTCGCCAAGCTGCTCGGCCTTTCCCTGGGGAGCACCTACGCCCTCGTCCGTGATGGCACCATTCCGGCGACTCGCCTCGGTGGCCGCTGGCTGATCCCCCGGGCACGCTTCCACGTCTGGCTCGACGGCGTCGCCTCTGATCCGTCCAATGATGTTCGGGAAACCGGCACCGACGGACGGGGGCGCTGATGGGACACATCGTCAAAACGCCCGCCGGCACCTTCCGCGCGAACTGGCGCGACCCGTCTGGCCGTCAGAAGGCCAAGACGTTCCGCACTCGCAAGGAAGCTGCCGCGTACCTGGCGACGACCGAGGCGACCGTCAGTCAGGGCACGTACGTCGACCCCGCCGCCGGCAAGGCCCGATTCGGCACCTACGCGGAACGCTGGCTGGCCTCTCGATCGGTGGAGGCGACCACGCTCGCCGGCTGGACTTCGCGACTGAACGCGCGATTGCTGCCGCAGTGGGGCGCGTGGCCGGTCGCCCGGATTGACTACCTGGCCGTGCAGGAGTGGGTTACCCGCATGGGCCGGGAGTTGTCGCCGGCCACCGTGGCGTCGTGCCACTCGCTGCTGTCGTCCATCCTCGCGGCGGCAGTGCGTAGCCGCCTGATCGCGTTCAACCCGTGCGAGGGGGTGCGGTTGCCGGCACAGCGCAAGCGCGCGGGCGGACAGTTCGCGCTCACGCTCGACCAGGTGCAGGAGCTGCTGTTGCCGAGCGTTCCGGAGTGGCACCGCCCGGTGGTCGCGGCGGCGGCCGGTGCCGGACTGCGGTGGGGCGAGTGTCTCGGGCTGCGGTGGGCCGATATCGACTTGCCGGACGACGACGACCAGGACGCCACGCTGACCGTGCAGCGCGTGGTGATCGAGGTGAACGGGCACCCGGCGGACAAGCCGTACCCGAAGACGGCGCAGAGCCGTCGCAGGGTCCCGATTCCGCCGTTCCTGCGGGCCGAGCTGCTGTGCCACCGTGAGCGGACGGACCCCGGCGAGGCTGATCGAGTGTTCACCAACCAGGCGGGTGACCCGATGTTGCGCAGCAACTTCCGGCGCCAGGTGTGGCGGCCCTCGTTGGTGCGGGCCGGGCTGCTCGGCACCGTAATGGAGACTGGCCCACACCGGTTCCGGGCTGCCTGGCGCGACCGGGAGAGCGTGGAGTGGTCGGCGGAGTTCACGACGCACCGCGAGGCGGTGGCGCACGTGGCGGTCAAGGCGGCCGGCGGGTTGCGCTTCCACGACCTGCGGCACGGGTACGTGACGTGGCTTGTCTCTCGGGGAGTGCCGGTCAACATCGTTCAGGCGGCTGTGGGACATGAGCACGCATCTACGACACTCAATCGCTACACGCACACCCCGGCCGACTTCCACCGGCTCATCCGAGGAGCTTTCGCGACCTCTGCTGACGAATCGCTGACGAGCGACGATGACCGTCGATCCGACGAGTCGGAGTCACGCGGAGAAAATGCCCCGTGACCTGCACGGAAGCGTGGTGGAGCCCAGGGGACTCGAACCCCTAACCCCTGCCTTGCAAAGGCAGTGCTCTGCCAGTTGAGCTAGGGCCCCGAGGCGGGCGGACCCGCCCGGTGCTGGCAGTTGGAGCGACCATTCAGCGCAGGTCGGGCGCGGTGGTCGCCTCGTGCCACAGGGCACGCTCGTCGTTCGAGGCCTTCACCTTCTTGGCCACGACAGCGGCCACGCCGACGATGCCGGCCAGGATCAGAATCTTCTTGAACATGGGGCAACCCCTCACGCTCGATTACTGTCAGACGACGTGCGGTGGGGCTAGCTGGAATCGAACCAGCGACCTCAGAGTTATCAGCTCTGCGCTCTAACCGACTGAGCTATAGCCCCGCATGGCGACGGCCAAGGTTAACCCATCGCCGTCTCCGTGCCCAAATCGGGGGTCGGTGGCGGCATTCACCCCGCGCCTGGGACGAAACCTACCCGGATACGCGCCGCCGGGGCGACCGCTTTACGCGATGCCCCGGCGGTCGTCGTCGGGTCAGTCCCGCTCGGCGAGCGTCAGCTCGACCCCGCCGACCAGGTCGGCGCAAACGTTGTAGACAAAGGCACCGAGGGTGGCGAGCGCGGTGAAGAGCACGACGTTGACCAGGCCGATCAGCGCGGAGCTCATGATCACGCCCTTGGCGGTGATCTGGAAGCCGCCGCTACCTGAGGCGCCGCCGGCGTTGACCAGGTCGGTCAGGCTTGCGTTGACTTCCTTGAACACGCCCATCGCGTCCAGCGCCAGGTAGAGCACCGAGGTGGCGACGACCACCACGATGAAGAGCACCACCGAGACCGCGAACGCAAACTTCATCACGGACCACGGGTCGATCCGCTTGAGGTTCAGGCGGGCCCGGCGCGGCCCGCGCGAGGCAGCCGAGCTGACCGAGGTACGCGCTGCGCGTACCGCCTCACCCACCCGCGCGGCCCCGACGGCGGCCGGGCCGGCGATGCCCGGCGGCAGGCCACCGCCGTTGGCGGGTCGGCCCCTCGTCGTGCCGGCCCGGGCGCCGTCCGACCCGGGCTTGGCAGCCGTGCCGAGACCCGCCCCGATGCGCGCCTGAGTGCCGGGCGACGGCCGGGCCGTACCCGTCATCTTGATCGGCTGGGTCACGGTGGGCTTCGCCGCGGTGGCCGCCGTGGCGGCCGGGCCCTCGGTGGAGGCCGACGCGTCGGCCTTGGCCTGGTCGGCCTTCTCGCTCGTCCCCGAGTCCTCCGCGGGCTTGTCCGGCGGCGGGGTCATGCCGGGGGCCCGGGTGAACTTCGGGGCAGGCGCATCGGCGGGGACCGTGGCCCGACCCACGGCCGCGCGACCGGTCGCTGGTGCATCGCCGTTCGCGGCCTCCTCGTCGGCCGGGTTGGCCGAGGTCCCCTTGTTCCCCGACTTCGCCTGTGTCTCCGTCATCAACTAGTCCTGTTCGTCAGGCTCGTCGGCATTGCGAGCAATTGCCACGATAGTCACGCCATCCGGGAGGTCCATCAGCTTGACCCCCATTGTGTTCCGGTCACGCGTACGGCGTACAGGCTTCACCGGAGTCCGGATGACGCCACCGTTGCTGGTGATCGCGAACAGCTCGTCCTCCGGGCTGATCACCACGGCACCCACCAGACCACCACGTCGCTCAGTGATCTTCGCGGTCAGCACGCCTTTACCTCCCCGGCCCTGCACCGGGTATTCCTCGATCGGGGTACGTTTCGCGTAGCCCCCGTTCGTCGCGACCAGCACGTCCAGGTTTTCCATGCCCTCGCTGCGGATGACCTCCATCGCGAGCAGGACGTCTTCCTCGCTGAACCGCATGCCGATCACACCGGAGGTGGCTCGGCCCATCGGGCGCAGCGCCTCGTCCGTGGCGTTGAAGCGGATGGCCTGGGCGTTCTTGGAGACGAGCAGGAGATCGTCCCCCGGACCGCTGAGGGCAGCGCCGACCAGCTCGTCCTCATCGCGCAGGTTGATCGCGATGATGCCGCCGGAACGGTTGGAGTCGAACTCCTCGAGCCGCGTCTTCTTCACCAAGCCGTTCTTCGTCGCCAGTACCAGGTAGGGCGCCACCTGATAGTTCGGAATTTCGATGATCTGCGCGATCTGCTCATCCGCTTGGAATGCGAGCAGGTTGGCCACGTGCTGGCCCTTGGCCACCCTACTGGCTTCCGGAAGCTCGTAGGCCTTGGCCCGGTAGACCCGACCCTTGTTGGTGAAGAACAGGATCCAGTCGTGCGTCGAGCATACGAAGAAGTGGCTGACGATGTCGTCCTGGCGGAGGGTGGCACCGCTGACGCCCTTCCCGCCGCGCCGCTGCGAGCGGTAGAGGTCGACCTTGGTGCGCTTGGCGTACCCGGTGCGGGTGATGGTGACCACGACGTCCTCGCGGGCGATGAGGTCCTCCATCGAGACCTCGCCGTCGAACGGCACGATCTTGGTACGCCGGTCGTCGCCCCACTTCGCGACGATCTCGCCCAGCTCCTCGGAGACGATCTTCCGCTGCCGCTCCGGCTTGGCGAGGATGTCCTTGAGATCGGCGATCTCCAGCTCGAGCTTGGCCAGGTCGTCGAGGATGCGCTGCCGTTCAAGGGCGGCCAGGCGGCGCAGCTGCATGTCCAGGATCGCGGTCGCCTGGATCTCGTCGATCTCCAGCAGCCGAATCAGGCCCTGGCGGGCGTCCTCGACGGTGGGCGAACGCCGGATCAGGGCGATCACCTCGTCGAGCGCGTCGAGGGCCTTGGCCAGACCGCGCAGGATGTGCGCCCGCTCCTCCGCCTTGCGCAGCCGGAACGCGGTCCGCCGGCGGATGACCTCGATCTGGTGCTCGACGTAGTAGCGGATGAACTGGGCCAGGTTGAGCGTGCGCGGCACGCCGTCGACCAGCGCCAGCATGTTGGCGCCGAAGGTCTCCTGGAGCTGGGTGTGCTTGTAGAGGTTGTTCAGCACCACCTTGGCGACCGCGTCGCGCTTGAGCACGAGCACGATCCGCATGCCGGTACGCCCGGACGACTCGTCCCGGATGTCGGCGATCCCACCGAGCTTGCCCTCCTTGATCAGCTCGGCGATCCGCTCGGCGAGGTTGTCCGGGTTGACCTGGTACGGCAGCTCGCTGACCACCAGCGCCGGGCGGCCCCGCTTGTCCTCCTCGACCTCGACCACGGCCCGCATCCGGATCGAGCCGCGCCCGGTCCGGTACGCGTCCTGGATGCCGGCCTGGCCGACGATCAGGCCGTGGGTCGGGAAGTCCGGGCCCTTGACGATCTCCAGCAGCGCCTCGAGGGTGGTGGCCTCGTCGGCGTCCGGGTTCTCCAGGCACCACTGCACGGCCGCGCCGATCTCGCGCAGGTTGTGCGGCGGGATCTTGGTGGCCATGCCGACCGCGATGCCCTCGGACCCGTTGACCAGCAGGTTGGGGATCCGGGACGGCAGGATCGTGGGCTCCTTGGCCCGGCCGTCGTAGTTGTCCTGCAGGTCGACGGTGTCCTCGTCGATGTCCCGCAGCATCTCCATGGCCAGCGGGTCGAGCTTGCACTCGGTGTATCTCATGGCCGCAGCCGGATCATTACCCGGCGAACCGAAGTTGCCGTTGCCGTCGACCAGCGGGTAGCGCAGCGACCAGGGCTGCGCCATCCGGACCAGCGCGTCGTAGATGGCCGAGTCACCGTGCGGGTGGAACTGGCCCATCACGTCGCCGACGACCCGGGAGCACTTCACGTAGCCGCGGTCCGGCCGGTAGCCGGAGTCGAACATCGCGTAGAGGATCTTGCGGTGGACCGGCTTGAGCCCGTCCCGGACGTCCGGCAGGGCCCGCCCGACGATCACGCTCATCGCGTAGTCGAGGTACGAGCGCTGCATCTCGACCTCGAGGCCGACCGGCTCGATGCGGTCGTGCTGCACGACCGCGGCCGGTGTCTCCGGGGTCTCCGGCTCGTTGGGAGTGGACTCGGGAGTATCGGTCACTGTTAACCCTTATCAGACTCAGAGTCGTGTTCGTGCTGTGGACAACGGCTGTGGAAACCGTCCGGGCTGTGGATAACTCTGTGGACCGTCGGGCCGGCCGGTGGATCTCCGCCCGGCCCGACATGGTCCGTCAGATGTCGAGGAATCGCACGTCCTTGGCGTTGCGCTGGATGAACGAACGGCGCGCCTCGACGTCCTCACCCATCAGCACGCTGAACAGCTCGTCGGCGGTTGCGGCGTCGTCGAGCGTCACCTGGCGCAGCGTACGGGTGGCCGGGTTCATCGTGGTCTCCCACAGCTCGGGGTAGTTCATCTCGCCGAGACCCTTGAACCGCTGGATGTCGTCCGGCTTGGCGTTCGGCTTCTTCTGCTGGCGCAGCGCGATCAGCCCGTCCCGCTCCCGGTCCGAGTACGCGTACTGGGCATCGTCGCCCTTCTTGTTCCACTTGATCTTGTAGAGCGGCGGGGCGGCCAGGTAGACGTGCCCCAGCTCGACCAGCGGCCGCATGAACCGGAACAGCAGGGTGAGCAGCAGCGTCTGGATGTGCTGGCCGTCCACGTCCGCGTCGGCCATCAGCACGATCTTGTGGTACCGCAGCTTCTCGATGTCGAAGTCGTCGTGGATGCCGGTGCCCAGCGCGGTGATCAGCGCCTGGACCTCGTTGTTCTTCAGCACCCGGTCGATCCGGGCCTTCTCCACGTTCAGGATCTTGCCGCGGATCGGCAGGATCGCCTGCGTACGCGGGTCGCGGCCCTGCTTGGCCGAGCCACCCGCCGAGTCACCCTCGACGATGAAGACCTCGGACTCGCGCGGATCGGTGGACTGGCAGTCGGCCAGCTTGCCCGGCATCGAGCCGGACTCCAGCAGCGACTTGCGCCGGGCCAGCTTCCGCGCCTGCTGGGCGGCGATCCGGGCCCGGGCCGCCTGTGACGCCTTGGTGATGATGATCTTCGCCTCGGCCGGGTTCCGGTCGAACCAGTCGACCAGCGACTCGTTGCAGACCCGCTGCACGAAGCTCTTCACCGGGGTGTTGCCCAGCTTGGTCTTCGTCTGGCCCTCGAACTGCGGGTTGGTCAGCTTGACCGAGATGATCGCGGCCAGCCCCTCGCGGATGTCCTCGCCGGAGAGCCTCTCGTCGCCCTTGAGCAGCTTCTTCTCCGCGCCGTACCGGTTGACGACGCTGGTCAACGCGGCCCGGAAGCCCTCCTCGTGGGTGCCGCCCTCGTGCGTGTTGATGTTGTTGGCGAAGGTGTAGACCGACTCGCCGTATGACTCGTTCCACTGCATGGCGATCTCCGCCGACATGCCCTCCTCCTCGGCGCCGAACTCGACCACCGTCTTGTGGATCGGGTTCTTCGAGGCGTTGAGGTGCCGGACGAAGTCGGCGATACCGCCGTCGTAGCGGAAGGTCACCTCGCGCGGCTTCCCCTCCTCGCTCTCCGCGACCCGCTCATCGAGCAGGTGGATGGTGAGGCCACGGGTGAGGAAGGCCATCTCCTGCAGGCGCCGGTAGATGGTCTGGAAGTCGAACTCGACGGTCTCGAAGACGTCCGGGTCGGGCCAGAAGGAGACCGCCGAGCCGGTCTGGTCGGTCGGCTCGCCCTTCTCCAGCGGGGTCGGCTTGGAGTGGTGGTACTGCTGCCGCCAGACGAAGCCGTCCTTGTGGATCTCCACTGCCATCTTGGTGGAGAGGGCGTTCACGACGGAGACGCCGACGCCGTGCAGACCGCCGGAGACCGCGTACGCCTTGCCGTCGAACTTGCCACCCGCGTGCAGCACGGTCAGCGCGACCTCGACACCGGGCTTCTTCAACTTCGGGTGGAGGTCGACCGGGAAGCCACGCCCGTTGTCGGTGACCCGTACGCCACCGTCGGCCAGCAGCACCACGTCGATGGTGTCGCAGAATCCGGCCATCGCCTCGTCCACCGCGTTGTCGACGACCTCCCACACGAGGTGGTGCAGACCGCGTTCACCGGTGGACCCGATGTACATGCCGGGCCGCTTCCGAACCGCCTCCAACCCCTCGAGGACGGTGATCGACTCGGCGCCGTACTTCTTGTTGTCCTCCGCTGCCACCCTCGGCCACTTTCTCGCACCGGCCGCGCCAGGGCGCGGGGCGCGGGTACGGCGGACATCACGCGACGTCGGCGCGCACGGACCAGTCCCCGGATCGCCAGGTCGCGGATCGCGTACGCCGGTCGCCGCGGTCGCCCGCGGATCGCGATCGGCTCGACCCGATCCGGCACAATGATCAAGGGCCCTGCGGCCCCTGTCCGTAGCTCCGTGTCGGGTTTTTCGTCTCGCCGTCAATCTTACTCTGCGCAGCCGACTAAACCGCCACTCGGCACCCCTGCGCGGCGGCTGAGAACTCCGTAGCCGGCCGAACTGCGCTGTCCGCGACTCCCCCTACACACCAGCCCCTGATCGAGGGCGCTTCCGACCACTCCGGCTCGGCGTGTCTGATGCCACGCCCACGACCCGGAGCAGTCGTCCGACCACGCCGGCTCGGCGTGTCTGATGCCACGCCCACGACCCGGAGCAGTCGTCGGTCATCGGATCGGTATCGGCACGTAACCGACCGGGGGTCGCGGCGGGACCCGCCGTGCCGTACCTTTGCGGCGCCGCCGCAGCGGTCTTGATCTTGACGGACGGAACCGGGACGATCGACCCGATCGGTCCGACAACGCGCTTGGTAAGAGGTGACGCCAGATGGGGCTGGACAATGTCGCGGTGCACTGGCCGCGGACCGGCCGCTTCTACGATCCGGTCGCGCCGGCCGAGTTCGTCGACTTCGGAGAGATCGTGGACATGCCGCGCATCTCCGCCCCCACCGCGGCGCTCGCCGAGCTGATCGCGAAGACCGGCACGGTACGCGCGACCGCGTACACCGAGCTGGTCGACCTGATCCTCGGCCTGGAAAATGTGCTCTACGCCACGGAGAACGCGGCCGAGGACGAGGACCCGGTGATCGACCCCGACGGGTGCTCCTGGATCGCCGACGGGCTGGAGAAATTCGTCGTCCGGCACCGGCCGATCGGCGAGGCGGTGACCTTCGAGTCGGTCAGCGAGGTGCTGCGGTCGCTGCTGGGCGACGGCCGGCTGGCCGAGCAGCAGCTGCGCTGGCTGGACAGCCGGCTCGACAAGCTGCGCGACGAGAACGGCGATCCGCCGCAGTGGACCTTCACCTGTGCGGAGCTGGGCGTCCTGGCCGCCTTCTACCGGCGCTGCGCCGACCGCGGCTTCGCGGTCTACGCCGACGCCTGAGCTCAACCAACTCGATGTACGGCATGCTGGGGTCAAAACCGATGACGAGACCACGATTCGCCGCACACCGAGTTGATCAGTACGAGGCAGCAACTGGGGCGGGCTGATCAGCCATAGGTGTCGCGGGGTCCGCGGCCGCGGACCCGGCGCGGGCCGCGCGACCAGGACGGCGCGGCCGGACCGTGGATGTGCAGCTTGCGTACCACGTTGTGGCCCACCTCGCGGGCGATCTGCTGGAGCAGCGAGCCGGCGAGCAGCCGAAGCTGGGTGGCCCACGCCGTCGAGCGCGCCTCCACGGTCAGCTCGCCGTTCTCCAGCTTGACCGGGCGGCTGTGCTGCGCCACCTCGGACCCGACCACCCGTTCCCAGGCGCCGAAGACCGTCGCCTCGGCCGCCGGCTGCTGCCAGCCGCGCGCCTTCACCAGTTTGTCCAGCACCGCGCCGAGCGGCTGCGGGTCGCGCGGGTCCGGCCCGGGACCGGAGTAGCCGCGCAGCCGCCGCTCGCCGTCGCCGCGTACCGCGCCGCGCCGCCGGGTGGTGGCCGCCGCCTGCCGGCGGGCCTTCGCCGCGTCCAGCACCGCCCGGGCCAGCTCCGGCCCGGACGCCCCGGCGGGCGGCTCGGCCTGGGCACTCGCCCCGGGCCTGCCCGCGCCGGCGGCCAGCTCAGACTGGGCACTCGCCCCGGGCCCGCAGGCGGCGTCTGGGCCGGTCCCGGCACCGTCGCCCCGGCCCCCGGCCGTGCCGGCGGCGTCGGGGCCGGTCCCGGCACCGCGGCCCCGACGGCCCCCGCCCGCGTGGGGCGAGCCGGTACCGCCCTGGCCGCTCGCGGCGCGACGGGCACCGTCACCCTGAGCCCCACCATCCGCCGAAGCCGCCGCACCGCGGCCATCCTCGGGGGTACGCCAACCGCGTCCCGGTCCCAGCCGGGCCGGCGGCAACCGGACCTCATCCGACACGGCGCACCATCCCCTCGCCCACCTCGTACCGGGCGCCACGCAGGGTCGCCGGCACGTCGTCGTCGACCGCGCAGGTCACCAGCAGCTGGCTGGCTGGCCCAACCAGCTCGGCCAGCCGCTCCCGACGGCCGGCGTCCAACTCGGCGAAAACATCGTCGAGGACCAGCACCGGCTCGATGCCGTCGGCCCGCAGCAGGTCGTACGCGGCCAGCCGCAGGGCCAGCGCGTACGACCAGGACTCGCCGTGGCTGGCGTACCCCTTGGCCGGGAGCGGGCCGAGGGTGAGGGCGAGGTCGTCGCGGTGCGGGCCGACCAGGGTGGTGCCGCGTTCGATCTCCGCGGGCCGGTGCTCCGTCAGCGCGACGCGCAGCGTCTCGATCAGCACCGCCCGGTCGGCGGTCGGCTCGGCCAGCTCCACCGAAGGCCGGTACGCGATCCCCGCCGCGCCGCGCCCAGCAGCCACCGCGTCGTACGCCTTGGCGACGTGCGGGGCGAGCGCGGCAACCAGCTCCATCCGGCCGGCGAGCAGTTCGGCACCGTGGTGCGCCAGGTGGGTGTCCCAGACCGCGAGGGTGGACAGGTCCCCGCCCCGCGACCCGCCCGTCTTGCGGGCCAGGTACGCCGTCCGCAGCAGGGCGTTGCGCTGCTTGACCACCCGCTCGTAGTCGGCGCGCACCCCGGCGTACCGGGGCTGGCGGGTGACCAGCAGCTCGTCGAGGTAGCGGCGGCGCTCGGACGGGTCCCCGCGGACCAGTTCCAGGTCCTCCGGGGCGAACAGCACCAGCCGCAGCGCACCGAGCACGTCCCGGGCGCGACGGGCCGGGGAACGGCCCAGCCGGGCCCGGTTGGCCTTGCCGGGGACGATCTCCAGCTCGACGAGGAGCTCTCGACCCTCGTGCACCACCGCGCAGCGGATCACCGCCGAGGAGGCGCCCATCCGGACCAGCGGGGCGTCCGTGGCGACCCGGTGCGAGTCCAGGGTCGCCACGTAGCCCAGCGCCTCGACCAGGTTGGTCTTGCCGACGCCGTTGGCGCCGATCAGGACGTTCGGGCCGGGCTCCAGGTCGACGCCGACCCGCTCGTACGAGCGGAAGTCGACCAGTTCGAGCCGGCGGACGTACACAGGTGCGGAATGCCGGTCAGCGCTTGCGGACGGCGTGACCGCCGAACTGCTGGCGCAGCGCGGCGACGGCCTTCATCGCGGGCGAGTCGTCCTGCCGGGAGGCGAACCGGGCGAACAGCGAGGCGGTGATGACGTTCAGCGGCACGGCGAGCCGGACCGCCTCGTCGACCGTCCAGCGCCCCTCGCCGGTGTCCTCGGTGTAGCCGCTCAGCTCGGCCAACTCCGGGTCCTCGTCCAGCGCGCGGTCGAGCAGGTCGAGCAGCCAGGACCGGACCACCGTGCCCTCGCGCCAGGACTTGAACACGCCCGGCACGTTGGTCACCAACTCGGACTTGGCCAGCAGCTCGTAGCCCTCGGCGTAGGCGTGCATCAGGCCGTACTCGATGCCGTTGTGCACCATCTTGGCGTAGTGGCCGGCGCCGACGGGGCCGGCGTGCACGAAGCCGAACTCGCCCGCCGGCTTGAGCGCATCGAAGATCGGCATGAGCCGCTCGACGTGCTCCTGCGCGCCGCCGACCATCAGGGCGTACCCGTTCTGCCTGCCCCAGACGCCACCCGAGACGCCGACATCGATGTAGCCGATGCCCTGCTCGTTCAGGCGCTCGGCGCGCGGCGCGTCGTCGCTGAACCGCGAGTTGCCGCCGTCGATGATGATGTCGCCCTCGCCGAGCACGCCGGCGAGTTCGTCGATGGTGGCGTCGGTGACGCCGGCCGGGACCATCACCCAGATCGCACGGGGTGCCTCCAGCTTCTCGGCCAGTTCCGAGAGGCTCGCGACGTCGCTCAGCTCCGTGTTGCGGTCGTAGCCGACCACCTCGTGACCGGCGGCGCGCAACCGCTCGCGCATGTTGCCGCCCATCCGGCCGAGTCCTACCAGGCCGAGCTGCATCTGGTCCTACCTCCGTACGTCTGGTCTTGCTGGGCGCGATCAGCGGGACACGCGGATCGGCATGATCAGGTACCGATATCCCGGGATGACCTCACCATCCTCGCCGGCGGGCGAGATCACCGCGGGCTTGAAGGCGTCGACGAACTTGAGCAGGGCGTGCTGGGCACCCAGGTTGGTCAGGCCGTCGATCAGGTACTGCGGGTTGAAGCCGATGGTCAGCGGGTCGCCGGTGAAAGCGGCCTCCATGGCCTCGCTGGCCCGGGCCTCCTCGGTGCCGCCGGCCTCGACGATCAGGCCGTCCGAGCTGAAGCTCAGCAGCACCGGCGTCGTCCGCTCGGCGACCAGGGCGACGCGCTTGACCACCTCGATCAGGGCGCTGACCGGGACCCGGGCCTCGGCATTGTGACTGGCGGGGAAGAGCGAACGGACCGGCGGGTAGTTGGCGCCGTCGAGCAGTCGGCTGGTGGTCCGCCGGGTCCCGCCGGAGAAGCCGATCATGCCTTCGCCGGCGCCGCCCTGGGAGAGCGCCATGGTCACCTGGCCGCCGAGCGGGCCGAGGGCCTTGGCGGTGTCGTGCAGCGTCCGGGCCGGCACCAGCGCGTTGAGGCTGATCTCGGGGTCGTCCGGGTTCCACCCCATCTCGCGCAGCGCGAGCCGGTAGCGGTCGGTGGCGAGCATCGCCAGGGTGCGGCCGGACAGTTCGATGCGTACGCCAGTCATCATCGGCAGCGTCTCGTCCCGGCCGGCGGCGACGGCCACCTGGGCCACGGCGGCGGCGAAGGCCGCCGCGTCTACGGTGCCCGCGCTCTCCGGCATCTCCGGCAGGGTCGGATAGTCCTCGACCGGCATGGTCGGCAGAGTGAAGCGGGCGCTGCCGCAGACCAGTTCCAGGTGGGCGCCGACGGCGGCGATGTCCACCGGCTTGGCCGGGAGTGCCTTGGTGATCTCGGCGAGCAGGCGGCCGGAGACGAGGGCGGCCCCGTCGGCGTCACTCTGCACCTCGACCGTGACCTGGCTGGAGACCTCGTAGTCGAAGCCGGAGACCTGAAGGTTGCCGTCGGTCGCCCGGAGCATCACCCCGGCCAGCACCGGCACGGAGGGTCGGTTGGGCAGGCTCTTGGCGGTCCAGGCGACCGCCTCGGCGAGCGCGTCGCGCTCCACTCGGAACTTCATCAATGCCTCCGCGTCGACGTCAGCAACAACTCTCTCATGCCGACCGCTGCCACCCGTCCCGCCCGACTGTGCGGGTACCCATCGCACCTTAGGGCGCGCGGGCATCGGCTGTGCGCCCGACCCCGTGGATCCAGGTGCCGGGGTGAACGCCGACGGAGGCGTTCCGGCCCGATCCACAGGAAGTCCAACGGTGATAATTGGTTTTTGTTGTTTAGAAGAGATAACTCATCGTCTTCATCGCACCTGTGCAAACTGTGGAGAACCCGCGTCTGCCCAGGCCAGGCAGGCTATCCACCGGTGGTTTTGCTGTGGAGAACCAGGGGTACAACCCGTGTCCCGGTCCACAGCCGCCGTCGATCCCCAGGTTTTCCACGGTTGTCCACCGGTTGTCCACGGCTAATCCACTGGGTTTCTCCCCAGCGCTGTGGACAGGCCGGGCGCCGGTAATCGACGTTGTCCCCAGAACCTTCAACAGGCCACCCACAGGCAGACCGTCGTCGGTGGACAACCGAGCCGCTGTCCCCAAGCGTCCACAGCTTCTTCCCCAGGAGTTGTCCACAGTCTGTGGGTAACCGGGTCGGGACGTAGCGTGGTTGTCCACCGCCTGTGACACAGGGGCTGTGGACAACCGGGGCGGGCTGTGGACGAACACGAGGCCGATCATGCGCCCTCGACCGGGTCGAGGGTCAACGTCCGGGATGTGCACAGGCACGAAAAAGCCCGGCCGGATCTCCGGCCGGGCCCAGCGTCGCCGTCCCGCGACGGCGTACGACTCAGGTCTGCTTGATCCGGTTGGTCAGTTCGGCGATCTGGTTGTAGAGCGAGCGGCGTTCCGCCATCTGCTGGCGGATCTTCCGGTCGGCGTGCATGACGGTGGTGTGGTCGCGGCCGCCGAAGGCCTGCCCGATCCGGGGCAGCGACAGGTCGGTCAGCTCCCGGCACAGATACATGGCCACCTGCCGGGCGTTGACCAGCACCCGGGAGCGGGAGTGACCGCGCAGGTCCTCAAGGCTCACCCCGAAGTAGTCGGCGGTGGAGACCATGATCTGGTCGGCGGTGATCTCCGGGCCGGCGCCGTCGGGGATGAAGTCCCGCAGCACCTCCTCGGCCAGCGACAGCTCCACCGACGAGCGGGTGAGGCTGGCGAACGCGGTGACCCGGATCAGCGCGCCCTCCAGCTCGCGGATCGAGTTCGACACCCGGGACGCGATGAACTCCAGTACGTCCGGCGGGGCGTACAGCCGTTCCTGAGCCGCCTTCTTCTGCAGGATCGCGATCCGGGTCTCCAGGTCCGGCGGCTGGATGTCGGCGAGCAGCCCCCACTCGAACCGGGTACGCAGCCGGTCCTCCAGCGTCGCCAGCTGCTTCGGCGACCGGTCGGAGGTGATCACGATCTGCTTGTTGGCGTTGTGCAGGGTGTTGAAGGTGTGGAAGAACTCCTCCTGGGTCCGCTCCCGGTTCTCCAGGAACTGGATGTCGTCGATCAGGAGGATGTCCACGTCCCGGTAGCGGCGCTGGAACGCGCTGGTCTTGTCGTCGCGCAGCGAGTTGATGAAGTCGTTGGTGAACTCCTCGGTCGAGACGTACCGGACCGAGCGGGCGTTGCCCAGCGTGGTGGCGTAGTGCCCGATGGCGTGCAGCAGGTGGGTCTTGCCCAGCCCCGAACTGCCGTAGATGAACAGCGGGTTGTACGCCTTCGCCGGCGACTCGGCCACCGCGACGCTCGCCGCGTGCGCGAAGCGGTTCGAGGAGCCGATGACGAACGTCTCGAACATGTACTTCGGGTTGAGCCGGTTGCCACCGGTCTCCGCCCCGCCGGGCAGCCGCCGGTCGACCGGGCCACCAGGACGGTGATCCATGCCACTGCGGCCCGGGCCGCTGTCGGTGGCCCCGTCCCTCGGCAGGCCGCGCAGCGGCGGCGCGTCGGGGATGTCGCGGTAATGGGGCTCGTAGCCACCGGCGTCCGGGAGCGACTCCATCCGGTCGAAGGTCCGGCGCTCGTCGCCCGGGGGCGGCGGCTCGGCGAAGGCGGCGCTGAAGAGGGTGTCCTGGCCGTCACGGCTGGCCGGGATGAGTGGCGGCCGGCCGCCGTCGGGGGTGCGCTGCCGTGGGGCCGACTCCTCGGGCGGCTGCGGGCGGTCCGCGCCGTACGCCGGGGGCTCGGGCCGGGCCGGATAGCCGAGCTCGGGGAAGCCGGGTGCCTCGGCCGGATCGGGCTGGCCCAGGCCGGCGAGCAGGTCCGGCGGCGTGTCCCGATCCGCCGGCTCCGGGCCACTGCGGTAGACGGTGCCGGCCGGGCGTCCCCCGGCGTCCTCGGCGACGCGTACGGTGACGGCGACCTGGATCGGCCGGCCGAGCCGCCGGCTCAGGGCCTCGGTGATGGCCGGGCGGAGCCGCGACTCGATCACATCTCGGGTGAAGGCGTCCGGCACCGAGAGCAGGGCGGTGTCCTCGACGATGGCCCGCAGCCGGGTGAGCCGGAGGTACGCCCGCTGCTGTGCCGAGATGATCTCGTCGGCGAGTTCGTCCGTCGTCGCCGTCCACACCGCGGCCAGGTCGGTCGTTCCGGTCACCGTCGTGCCACCCCCTCGCCTCGACTTACGCCCGCCCGGACGGCTGACCGGTCGTCATCCACAAGTTATCCACAGCCTGTGTGTACCGACCGATTGTGCCGCCCACCGGACGCGGGTCGGATCTGCCCCCCTTGGTTCCGGAGGCGCTGAAGCGGGTTCACCATGCCGAACGATTAACTACCTTGTCCGGTTTTGCCGGTCACGCCAACCCGACGCTGACCGCAATCGCGCACGCTAACAGTGCGGGCCGTGCGCCATCAACCGTCGACACCGGGGGCGTTGTCAACATCAGTGAAAACCGCCCCTTCGGCCGGGTTCTCGCACTGCCGGGCCTCCGGGTGTGACGTTTGACGGTCATTGCCCCCCTGCGTAGGCTGGATCGGCTGCTCTGTCGCCCTCTGCTAGGGTGATGGGTGCTTGCTGTCCGTGGTTGCTGCCCCGCATCGCCGAGGTGCCGCGTCGTCGGGCAGCACCGATCGGAGGTCACCGGCGAGGTGGCCTGGACCACCACACGACCCCGGGCGATCCACCGCGTGGGGCGTACGACAACGGAGAGCCTGACGTGAGCAAGCGCACCTACCAGCCGAACAACCGCCGGCGCGCGAAGACCCACGGCTTCCGGCTGCGCATGCGCACCCGTGCCGGCCGCGCCATCATCTCGACCCGTCGCGCCAAGGGCCGCACCCGCCTGTCGGCCTGAGGCCGACCGGTCCGGTCCGGGGACGTGGGCAGTCATGCTGGCCGCCGCGCAGCGACTGCGGCGCAGTAGCGACTTCGCCGCAGCGGTTCGGGGTGGCCGGCGCGTCGGCCGAGGTGCCGTCGTGGTGCACCTGACCCTCCCCGAGCAGACCGGACAACCCTCGACAAACCCGCCGGAGCCGGCGCGGACCAGCGGTGCGGAGACCGCCGTACCGAGCCGCGCCGGCTTTGTCGTGTCCAAGGCGGTCGGCAACGCCGTGGTCCGGAACAAGGTCCGCCGCCGGCTCCGGCACCTGGTCCGCGAGCGCCTCGGCGAGCTGCCCGCCGGCAGCACCCTGGTGGTCCGGGCGCTGCCGCAGGCCGCCGAGGCGTCGTACGCTCGACTTGGGGCCGACCTGGATGCCGCCGTCGCCGCCGCGCGGGCCCCCCGGGGGCGGCGGTCCCGGTGAGCGGGGTCACCGGCGCAGAGCGGCCCAGGACCGGTGCCCGCATGCTGTTGGCCCCCATCATCGCGTACCGTCGGTGGATAAGTCCGGCACTGCCGGCCCGCTGCCGTTTCTACCCGTCGTGCAGTGCCTACGCCGTGGAGGCGATCTCCCGGCACGGCGCGCTGCGGGGAGCCTGGCTGACGGTCCGGCGGCTGTCGCGCTGCCACCCCTTTCACCCAGGTGGACACGACCCGGTGCCAGAGCCGGGCGAGGGCCACCGCGCCGACGTGACTGGAGCCTGAGAATTGCACGTGAGTCTTGACTGGATCTACTACGCGATCTCGTGGATCCTGCTGACCTGGCACTCGGCTTGGGACGCCATCGTGTCGGCCGGAGCGGTGATCGGGACGAACTGGTCCTGGATCCTCTCCATCGTCTTCCTGGTTGTGACGATCCGGGTCATCCTCTTCCCGGTCTTCGTCAAGCAGATCAAGTCGCAGCGGGCGATGCAGGCGCTCCAGCCCAAGGTCAAGGAGCTCCAGGAGAAGCACAAGGGTGACCGGGAGACGCTCCAGAAGGAGATGATGGAGCTCTACCGGAAGGAAAAGGCCAACCCGCTGATGGGCTGCCTTCCGATGTTCCTCCAGATTCCCGTCTTCCTCGGCCTGTTCCACACCCTGAAGCGGCTCAAGCCGACCAACCCCGGGAAGACCCTGTACGGCTGGACGGTCGACCAGTTCGAGAGCGCCTCGCACGCCAAGCTCTTCACCGCCCCGATCTCCGGCCGGTTCGGTTCGACGGCCGACGAGTTGGCCAGCCTCGGCGCGAACGCCACGACGGTCAAGCTCGTCGCCGGCGTGCTGGTGCTCATCATGATCGCCACGACGTACCTGACCAGCCGCCAGATGATCCTGAAGACCGGCTGGGCGGAGGACCCGCAGCAGCGCATGGTCCAGCGGCTGATGCTCTACGGCATCCCGGTCTCCCTGCTGGTCTCCGGCTCGATCTTCCCGATCGGTGTGATCATCTACTGGGTCACCAACAACCTGTTCACCCTCGGTCAGCAGCAGTGGGTGCTGCGGAAGTTCCCGCCGCTGGTGCCGGTCAAGACGGGTGCCCCGGGGCGGACCACCGCCCAGCCGGCGAAGAGCGGCGGCCTGCTCGGCCGCAAGGCCGCCCAGCCGGCTGCGAAGGCCCCGGCGACCGCCCCGAAGGTGGCCGGCCCGAAGCCCGGCGCCAAGCCGGTCAACCCGAAGAAGAGTGGCGGCCGGCCCGCCAAGCGACAGGGCTGAGCCTCCGGGCCGCCGCCGGGGAACCGGCGGCGGCCCGTCCGGCCTCCGAGCTGCCACCGTACGGTCGGCGCCGGCCGGAACCACCGCGCGGAGCGCGGTCACGGGCGAAACTGGCCCGTACAGACGTGCCCGAGGCATCGGCGGACCCCGCGCCGGCCCCGGGAGACCAGCGGACCCGACGGTCCGGCCGAGCGAGTACGGAGATGAGACCGTGACCGACACCAGCATCCCCAGTGCCGACCAGTCCCTGGACGAGGAGACCGCGTCGGCCGTCGCCACCGAGGAGGCGGAGGAGACCGAGGCCGAGCCGGAGGCCCGGGAGAAGAAGGCCCCGGCCGACAGCGATTTGTTCCGGCAGAGCGAGATCGCCGCCGACTACGTCGAGGGCCTGCTCGACATCCTCGACTACGACGGCGACATCGACGAGCTGGTCTCCGGCGGCCGCCCGGTCGTCGAGGTGGTCGGTGACAGCCTGCAGAACCTGGTCGGCCAGCGCGGCGCCACCCTGGAGGCGCTCCAGGAGCTGGCCCGGCTGGCGGTGTTCCGGCAGACCGGTTCGCCGAGCCGCCTGCTGCTCGACGTCGGCGGCTACCGGGCCGCCCGCCGCAAGGAGTTGGCCGCCGTCGCCAAGAACGCGGTGGAGAAGGTCAAGGAGTACGGCGAGCCGGTGCGCCTGGAGCCGATGTCCGCGTTCGAGCGCAAATGCGTGCACGACGTAGTGAACGCGATGAGCGGCGTGGAGAGCGAGTCTGAGGGCGTCGAGCCGAACCGCCGTATCGTCGTCCAGCCGGTGGACTGACCGGGTGACCCACGACGAGACAGCGGCGGGTGCCGTGGCCGGCCCGGGTGGTACGCCACCCGGGCCGTCGCCTGTCCGGCACGACCCGGCCGTCGACCCGGTCTTCTCCGACGGTGACGTGACCTCCGCGGCCGACCCGTCCATCCCCGATACGCCGTCGACCCCGGCCGACTCGAACTTCTCCGGCGGTTCCGGTACGCCATCCGGCCAGCCGGCCCACCCGGAATCGGCGCACCCGGTGGAGCCCGCGGGGGACGTGACCCCGGCCTTCTCGAGTGAACCGGCGGCGGGATCGACGGAGCCGTCCAGGTCCGTGGAGCCGTCGGGAGCCGCGGGCGAGGCGGTCCCTGCCGCTCCCATCGGCGCCGCCGATCCGGTGTTCGCCGAGCCGACCGCCGCCGTCGATCCGACTGTTGCCGCCGACTCGACCGCCGCCGTTCACCAGGCCGGTCCGTCCCTCGTGGACGATGCTGCCCGGCCGGCCGGACAGCGGACATCCGGGGAGCCGACCACTCCGGCGCAGGCGACGCTGCCGCCGGAGCTGGCGGCGGCCGCCCGTACGCTGTTCGGCGATCGCCTCGACCTGGCCGCCGCGTACGCCGAACTGCTGGCGACGGACGGCGTGGTACGCGGCCTGATCGGCCCCCGCGAGGCTCCCCGGATCTGGGAGCGGCACCTGCTCAACTGTGCCGCGATGGCCGAGCGGATCCCCGAGGGCGCGAGTGTGATCGACGTCGGCTCCGGCGCGGGGCTGCCCGGCCTGGTCCTGGCGATCGCCCGGCCCGATCTCACGGTCACCCTCGTCGAGCCGCTCGTCCGGCGGACCGCCTTCCTCGTCGAGGCGGTGCAGCAGCTCGGCCTGACCAGCACGGTCCGGGTGTTCAGGGGGCGGGCGGAGGAGGCGGCAGCCGGTACAGGAGACAGCGCGCCGCTCAGCGCTGACATCGTGACCGCGCGTGCGGTCGCCGCCCTGGACCGACTCGCCGCCTGGTGCCTCCCCCTCGTGGTGCCCGGCGGGCGACTGGTGGCGCTCAAGGGCGCCTCGGCCGCTGAGGAGATCGCCGAGCACGCCGAGGCGGTGGCCCGGCTGGGTGGGAGCGAGCCGGAGCTGCACAGGTGCGGAGTTGGCGTCATCGACCCGCCGGCCACCGTGATCGAGATGGTCCGGGAGCGGGTGGTCGGCCCGGTTCGGAAGAAGCGCCCGAAGCGGTCGCGTGGCGGCCGCCGGCGCGGCGGGCGCGGCCGGGATCGCTGACATCACAGCGGTTCCGGCGGTGTCGGTCGTTGGGAGATCGTGCGAGCCAGCCCATTGATCAGAACCCGACGTGGACCCGCTGCGCCTGTGCGCCGTAGGCTGGCCGCACGTCGATAGTGTGGAGCGGCGGTGCCGGGCGGCACCCGAACCCGGCCGTTTCCCGCCGGGCCACACGCCGCGCAGGAAGCGCGGGCCTGATCGACGGGTGCGGGCTGACCATCCGAAGCGGGCAGGGATGACAGGTGCATGACGACGGCAGGTACGACGATCCACGGGTGACGAGGCCAGGAGCCGACCCCGTTTCACGTGAAACCGACTACCAGGGCTGGCCTGTGGGCGACGGTTCCCGCGGCGCGGCCACGACTCCGCCGGACGGGAACTGGGACGCACCAGTCGCGGGCGGCGTGCGGCCGACCTCCTCCGTGCCGGCGAATGTACCGGCGGCTCGTGGTCCACACGAACCGGCCGACGCCCCCAGTCCGCGCTCGGCCCCGATCGACGGCAACGGGGCGGGCCCGGGAGGTTACGAGCCGCATCCGCCTGGGCCGGCCGTACCGCAGCAGGCCACCGCGGACGTGGCGACCGGTGCGGGGGTACCGTCCGACACGCCACCGGCCACCGACTATGGTGTCGAACCCGCCGCCAGCACGTACGTTTCACGTGAAACCCCGACGCGCGAAGAGGATGACCCACCGTTGGCTATGGAGGCAATGCGCGCCGTGCAGATCCTGAATCCCAGTGGCGAGGTGAGCATGCCTCGGCCCGCACGGACCCGGGTGATGTGCGTCGCGAACCAGAAGGGTGGCGTGGGAAAGACCACGACCACGGTGAACCTGGCGGTGGCGCTCGCCCTGCACGGCAACCGGGTCCTGGTGGTCGACCTCGACCCACAGGGCAACGCCTCCACCGGGCTGAACGTCCCGCACCACACCGGCGTACCAGACGTGTACGACTGCCTGATCGACAGCGTGCCCCTGGAAGAGGTGGCGCAGGTGGTCGAAGGCATTCCGAACCTGTGGTGCGTGCCGGCCACCATCGACCTCGCCGGTGCCGAGATTGAGTTGGTGTCGGTGGTCGCCCGGGAGTCCCGGCTGGCCCGCGCCATCACCGCGTACCCGGGGGAGTTCGACTATGTCTTCATCGACTGCCCGCCGTCGCTCGGCCTGCTGACCGTCAACGCGTTGGTCGCCGCGCAGGAGGTGCTCATTCCCATTCAGTGCGAGTACTACGCGCTGGAGGGCCTCAACCAGCTGATTAACAACATCAACCTGGTCCGCCAGCACCTCAACCCGCGGCTCGAGGTCTCCACCATCTTGCTGACCATGTATGACCGGCGTACGCGGCTGGCCGACGCCGTGGAGCAGGACGTCCGGAACCACTTCGGAGACAAGGTGCTCCAGGCCGTGATCCCCCGGAACGTACGGGTTTCCGAGGCGCCGAGCTACGGGCAGTCGGTGATGACCTACGATCCCGGTTCGCGGGGGGCGACGAGCTACTTCGAGGCCGCCCAGGAAATCGCCGAGCGAGGGGTCAAGGAGCCGGTGAGCCGAAATGCGTAGTGCGGAGAAGTCGCTGGGAGGCATCGCATGAAGAACCGTCCTCGTGGCGGTCTGGGCCGAGGGCTCGGTGCCCTCATTCCGACCGCGCCGGTGCCGGGCAACGCCCCGGCGGGCGCCGAGCCGGATAGCGGTGCGGGGGCGGTTCCGACTCCACCCGTGGCCGGCGCGGCTGCCATGATCGGGACGGGCGCTGTGGTTGGGGCGGGTGCCGTCTCAGGGGTGGAGCCCGAGCGGGAGCTGAGCCCGGTGCCGGGAGCCCGCTTCGCCGAGATCCCGGTCGACGCCATCGTGCCGAATCCGAAGCAGCCCCGGCAGGTCTTCGACGAGGAGGCTCTGGAGGAGCTGAAGGTCTCGATCCAGGAGGTCGGGTTCCTCCAGCCGATCGTCGTACGCCAGCTCGACGGCGAGAAGTACGAACTCGTCATGGGTGAGCGGCGTTGGCGGGCGGCCCAGGCGGTCGGCCGGGAGAGCATTCCCGCGATCGTCCGGGACACGAAGGACGACGCGATGCTCCGGGACGCGCTGCTGGAGAACATCCACCGGGCGAACCTGAACCCGCTGGAGGAAGCGGCCGCGTACCAGCAGCTCCTGGAGGAGTTCGGAGCCACCCACGAGGAACTGGCTCGCCGTATCGGCCGCAGCCGGCCGCAGATCTCCAACACCATCCGGCTGATGAACCTGCCCGCCCAGGTCCAGCGCCGGGTCGCCGCGGGGGTGCTCTCCGCCGGTCACGCCCGGGCGCTGCTCAGCCTCGAGGACGCCGAGGCTCAGGAGCAGCTCGCCAAGCGGATCGTTGCCGAGGGCATCTCCGTACGCGCCACCGAGGAACTGGTGGCACTGGCACTCGCCGACGGCCCCGCGAAGACTCCGGCGGCCAAGCGGCGGCAGAAGCCGCACGCCCCGGGGCTGTCGGATCTCGCCGACCGGCTCTCCGACCGGTTCGACACTCGGGTGAAGGTCGACATCGGCCGCAACAAAGGAAAGATCACGATCGAGTTCGCGACGGTTGACGATCTGGAGCGGATCGTCGACATCATCGGCGTGGGCCAGGAGGGCCAGCCCGAGGAGTGAGCCGGAGGGTGGATTCGACCGCGTGGTCCCTGCGGACTACGCGGTCGAGTCGTCTTCGGGATCCGATCGGATTGGCACCCTGGAGGTGACCGGCACCTGGCGGAGCAAGTCGATGATCGTTCCGTCCGGGCGGCCCCGGCACTTCTCGACGAACGCGTCCCGATCAACTCGCGGTGACGACGGTTGGGCCCCAATACCTCGCCGCCGCGGGAGCCACAACAGCCGGGGCTGGCGGTACCTCCAGGAGTCGCGGCGTGAGGGCGAAGCCGTCCCGCTACGGGTCGGCGTCCCATCGTCGGCAGCCCCGCAGTCGTTGCCCGACGGCGTCGGCAGAGCCCCGTGCTGCGCGACCTCCCAGGGTAGGTCGTGGTGGTCGCAGGACGACGCGCGCTCTGGTGGCCGGCGCTCGGATCCGACTCCGGGGGCGTGCGGACCACCGTGCGCAGCCGCCCGGCACCACTCTCGGAGTCGGCGCGGCTGCTGGCCTGTTTCACGTGAAACAGGCCAGCCTGCTCGGGCTTACTCCGCCCAGAGGACGGGCCGGGCGAGTCCGCTCAACGTGCCCGCCCGGCCACGTCGGGAGCTGACCGCGAGCGAGGGTGCAGCCCAGCCGAGCAGTTGTTGATGGGCCCGCAGCGGTTTGCTTGGGCCGGGCTCGCTCCAGCGAGACCACCGCGCGCCGTCACCGGCTGCCGTCACCGGCTGCCGTCACCGGCTGCCGCCACCGGGTGCCGTCGGTCGGGAGGCGTCGGTCGGGAGGCGGCACCGTGGTTCGGTCCTGCTTCACGCTAATCCAGCGTGCGAGCACTGGATGCCACCGTTTCACGTGAAACCAGCGAGACCGCAATGCCGCCACCTCGTTGCCGTCGAGAAGCGGTGACGCAGCCCCGGGCCAAGCCGCCGCCGGCCCGATGCCGGTGCTGCTGGCGCAGGGCCTCTCTGCCCGAACACCCGTCGAGCCCGTTTCACGTGAAACGGCGCCGGCCCTGTTCACGGCGCCATCCCGAGCGGCGTCCGAGACGCCCGTGCCCGCTGTTCAGCACGACCCCTTCAACGGGGGTGCCGGCTAAGGAGGCCGCGCGGAATGGGCGGTGGAGGCGAGGCGGAGGCGGAGTGGAAGCGGAGTGGAAGCGGAGTGGAAGCGGAGTGGAAGCGGAGTGGAAGCGGAGGCGAGGCGGGGTGGAGGCCGGCACGTACGACCATGCGGCACCTCTGACAGCGCAGCGGGTGCCAGCTAGTCCGGCTCCCCCGGTTGCGCTGGCGTGGCCGGCCGGACGCTCCGGCTGGCCGGCGGGCGACGGTGTCTTGATACTCCGCTACCTACCCGCACTCACGCCTTTGCGCCCACCGGCCGGAACTCCGCTGTGGGAGAAGCAGCCCGAGGCGCGAGCGGCAACCGCCCGGTCCCGGCTGGTCCGAAATACCGGGCCACCGATTGGGTGCCGACCGGGCGACGTCACGAGCCATAGTCCGAGTCTCTCCCGGCTGGGTGACGACAAAGCCGGCCGGAGGCCGGTGCCGATCACAGGCCCGATCGTTGGGAAGAGAGGGCCGGTGACCGGCGGACAATCGCCCCGACAGATGACCGGTGGATAACCGGCCCCGACAGCCGCCCGGTTATCCACAATCGTTGTCCACAGGTCAGCCTCGTTTCACGTGAAACAACGCGGTGAAACCCTTACTGAGCTGTGGATGGCGCCCTGCGGTAGTGATTCCATCGGCCTGTGGACAACGCGGTGGATAACTCGACATCTGGCCGAACACCGGCGCCCTGCGGGCGGAAAATCGAGTAGGGACAGGGGGCGGCAACTGGGCTAGGGTCAGCGTCGTGCAGGACACCCCCCCTCCCTCAGTTCCGGACTTCACCCAGTGGCCCTCCTTCCCTTTCGAGGGCCACCTCCGTGTCAAGAAGCTCGACGATCCGGTACCGGTCGAACCGCCCCGCCGGGGCGAGGGCAACCGGGAGTGCACCGCCTGCAGCGCCCCAGACGAGGCGTACATCTGGGTCGGTGAGCGGTGGCGGGTCCGGGCGATGGACCGACCCACCGGCCTCCCGATGGTGCTGATTCTGGAGTCCCGCTCCCATCTCGATCTCGGCGATCTGCCGAACCTGCTCGCCGCCGAGCTGGGGGTGATGACCGTCCGCCTGGAACGCGCCATCCGCTCGCTGGACGGCGTCGCCCGGGTGCACGTCAATCGCTGGGGTGACGGCTCCGCGCACCTGCACATGTGGTTCCTGGCGCGGCCGTACGGGCAACTCCAACTGCGGGGCACGTTCCTGCCCCTGTGGGACTCGATCCTGCCCCCGATCTCCGAGGCGCAGTGGCGGGAGAACCTGGCCCTGGTTGCGGCGTGGCTGGCCGAGTTCGGCGGCCGCCCGCTCGCCGAGCCGCCACGGATCCAGTGGCAGGCACCGTCGAGTCTCTCCGCCTCGGCCGAGGCGGACGCGGGCGCGTACGACGTCGGCGAGGAGACGGTCTCGGTGATCGAGGCCGCCGAGGAGATCCCGGAGCCGGCGGGCAACGCGACGACCGAGCAGCGGCCGGCCTGAGGCCCCCCGGGCCCGGCGGGGCGCTAGGGACGACGGGCGGCGGCTCGGCTGACCAGTAGGCCGAGCACCCGCCCGAAGTCCAGCCCGGCGGCCTGGACGGCCAGTGGCAGCAGCGAGGTCTCGGTCATCCCCGGGGAGACGTTGACCTCCAGAACGTGCGGTTGCCCGGCCGCGTCGACGATCAGGTCGACCCGGGAGAGATCGCGCAGGCCGAGCGCTCCGTGCGCGGCGAGCGCCACCTCGGCCACCCGCTCGGTCGTCTCCAGGTCGAGGCGCGCGGGCGCGTGCCAGGTGGTACGGCCGGCGGTGTACCGGGCGGCGTAGTCGTACACGCCGTTGCGCGGCACGATCTCGACCGGGGGCAGGGCCTGCGGGCCCTCGCCGAGGTCGATCACCGAGACTGCCACGTCCATGCCCGGCACGTAACGCTCCACGAGCGCCGTCTGGTCGTACGCGAAGCAACCGACCATCGCGGCCGGCAGCGACCCGGCGTCCCGGACCACCGCGGCGCCCAGCCCGGATCCGCCCTGCGCCGGCTTGACCATCAACGGCAGGCCGAGCCGGTCGACGATCCGGTCCAGCACGGCCACCGCGCCCAGCTCGGAGAAGCGGTCGTGCGGCAGGGCCACCCAGTCGGGCGTGGGGATGCCGGCCTCGCGGAGCACCGCCTTGGCGGACGGCTTGTCCCAGGCGAGCCGGGCGGCGCGGGCATCACAGCCGACGTAGGGCACGGCGCAGAGGTCCAGCACCCCGCGCAGCGAGCCGTCCTCGCCGGTGGCGCCGTGCAGGGCGATCACCACGGCGTCCGGCGGATCGGCGGCCAGGGCGGGCAGCAGGGCCACGTCCGCATCCCGCAGCTCGGCCTCGACGCCGACCGCCCGCAGCGCGTCGAGCACCCGCCGGCCGGACCGGAGCGAGACGTCCCGCTCGTACGAGAGGCCGCCGGCGAGCACCAGCACGTGCAGCTCGTCGATTCCGGCAAGATCGGTCACGGACGTGGGGACAACAGGGCTGACGGCCATGCGGGAATCATGCCAAGTCGGGGCCGGGCGCGTCCGCGCCACCCTGTCGGCGGTGCGGCCCCGTGCCGCCGACCGCGCCGAAGACCCTGCGCATGGCGATCTCCTGCTCCATCACGCCGGCCAGCCGGCGGACGCCCTCCCGGATCCGCTCGGGCGGCGGGAAGGAGAAGTTGAGCCGCATGTTGCCGGCGCCGGTGCCGTCGGCGTAGAAGCCGGTGCCCGGGACGTAGGCGACCCGGGCGGTGATGGCGCGGGGCATCATCGCCTTGGCGTCCAGACCGTCGGGCAGAGTCGCCCAGACGAACAGGCCGCCCCCCGGGGTGGTCCAGGTGGTGCCCGCCGGCATCAGGTCCGCCAGCGCGCCGAGCATGGCGTCCCGGCGCTCCCGGTAGATCTCCCGGTAGACCTTGAGCTGCTCGCGCCACGGCATGGTGCCGAGGTACGTCGAGACGGCGGCCTGCGCGTACCCGCTGGGGCAGAGGATCTGCGCCTCGCTGGCGATGACCAGCTTGTCGCGTACGGCGTGCGGGGCGAGGATCCAGCCCACCCGCAGGCCGGGCGCGAAGGTCTTGGAGAAGGTGCTGAGGTAGAAGACGCCGTGGCGGCGGCGGGCCCGCAGCGGCGCGGGCGCCACCCCCTCGAAGCCGAGCTGGCCGTACGGGTCGTCCTCCACCACCAGCAGGCCGGCCCGCTCGCAGATGTCGAGCACCCGCTCGCGCCGTTCCTCGCTCAGGGTCACACCGGTCGGGTTCTGGTAGGTGGGGATGGTGTAGAGGAACTTGACCCGCCGGCCGGCGCGGGCCAGGTCGGCGATGGCCGCCTCCAGCGCCTCCGGGATCAGTCCCGCCTCGTCCATCGGCACGTGCACCACCTGTGCCTGGGCGGCCTGGAACACCCCGAGCGCGCCGACGTACGTCGGGCCCTCGGCGAGCACCACGTCACCCGGGTCCAGGAAGAGCCGGGCCACCAGGTCGAGCGCCTGCTGGCCGCCGACGGTGACCACCACGTCCTCCGGCGAGGCGCCGCATGCCGCGTCGATCCCGGAAAGGGCCATCACCTCGCAGATCCGCTCGCGCAGCTCCAGGGTGCCCTGCCCGATGCCGTACTGAAGCGTCGTGACGCCCTGCTCGCCGCCGAGCCGCCCGAGCATCTCGCCGACCGCGTCGAGCGGCAGCGCCGCGATGTACGGGGCACCACCGGCGAGCGAGACCACCTCCGGCCGGCTGGCCACCGCGAAGAGTGCTCGGATCTCGGAGGCCGTCATCCCCCGGACCCGGCGGGCGTACCGGTCGGTGTAGTCGTCGAGCGTCGTGCCGGTCATGACATCACCTCGATCGGGTGTCGGCGGGGCTGCCCGGTGTGGTACCCGCAATGCCGGCAACCATGGCGGCGCGGGACGCCGTTCGCCGATCGTAGTCCGCCCTGGCCAAATGTGCGGGCCGCCGTGTGGTGAACGCCCACATCCCGGACCGACCCGCACCGGCACAGGTGGGCGTTCGCGCGTCCCCTCCCGTACGGGCGGCCGGCAGCGTACGATCGCTCGTCGGGGGGCAGGGAATGCGGCGGCGTGAAAACGCGCTGGTTTCAGCTCTGAGCCTATGGGTGGGGATGCGCTGATGTCGCGACGTCTGGTCAGTCTGACCCTCGACACCCTCGAGGATCTGCCCCGCCGATGCCGGCGCTGCGTCTACTGGGAATTGGATCCAGTTTCCGCCGACCGGGCGTGCGCCGCTGGCGATCCTGGGCTGGAGAAGGAGGCCTGGGTCTCCCAGACGCTGCTGGAGTGGGGCTCCTGCGGCAAGCTCGCGTACGTCGACGGGATGCCGGCCGGTTTCGTCATGTACGCCCCGCCGGCGTACGTCCCGCGCTCGATGGCGTTTCCCACCTCGCCGGTCTCCGCGGACGCGGCGCTGCTGATGACCGCCAACGTGGTGGCCGCCTTCGCCGGTGGCGGCCTGGGCCGGATGCTGGTCCAGGGCGTGGCCCGGGATCTCACCAAGCGCGGCATCAAGGCGATCGAGGCATTCGGCGACGCGAAGTTCGGCGACGACGCGGAGGACGACCCGACCCGGGCCTGCCTGGCACCGGCCGACTTCTTCCTCTCGGTGGGCTTCAAGACGGTCCGCCCGCACCCCCGCTACCCCCGGCTGCGGCTGGAGCTGCGCACCGCGCTGAGTTGGAAGTCCGACGTCGAGTACGCGCTGGAGAAGTTGCTCGGCTCGATGAGCCCAGAGACGCTGCTCCGCCCGGTACGCCCGGCCCCGGCCACCCGCGCCATGGGCTGAGCGGCTCGGTCCACCGAACGCGAGCCGAGCGCCTCGAACCGTGAGCCGAGCGCGTCGAACCGCGAGCCGCGAGGCGGGCGCCTCAGTCCGCCACCGTGCCGGCGGCGACGATCGCCCGCAGCTCGCTGACGTCGATGGAGCCGGTGGGGACGTCCCGCTCGATCGGGAAGTACATCCGCTGCACCGCGGCCACGATCGCCTCGACGATCTTGTCCCGGAACCGGGGGTCGACCAGCCGGCCCCGGTCCTCGGGCGAGGTCAGGTAGCCCACCTCGACCCGGACCGCCGGCATCTTCGTCAGCCGCAGCAGGTCCCACGCCTTCGCATGGGTATGGCAGTCCCGCAGCCCGGTCCGGGCGACGATCTCCCGCTGGACCAGGCCGGCCAGCCGCTCGCCGGTGGCCGAAGTGACACCGTTGTCGGTGCCGTAGTGGTAGGTGGCCACCCCGTTGGCCGCCGGATTGGTGTGTCCGTCGGTGTGCAGCGAGATGAAGACGTCCGCGCCGAGGGAGTTGGCGAGCTGGGCGCGATCGGCGTCCGGCAGGCAGGTCTCCGGCGAGGGGCCGCGGGTGAGCTGCACCCGTACGCCGGCAGCGGCCAGCCGCCCCTCCAGCCGGCTGGCCAGGTCGTGCACGATGTCCGCCTCGGTCCAGCGCAGCGGGCCGTCGGGCACCACCTCCCCGGGATCGGTGCCGCCGTGTCCCGGGTCGATCACCACGGTCCGCCCGACCAGGGTCGGCCCGGCCTGGCGGATGGCGTCGGACTCGCGGAGCCACTGCGGCCGCCCGCCCACCACCTTCCGACCGAGGCGGCGAAGCGCGTTCATGGTGTGCGGACCGCAGGCGCCGTCCGGCCTCAGTCCCATCTCCCGCTGGAACTGCGCGACCGCCCGCGCGGTGCGAATCCCATAGATGGCGTCGGCGCGGCCCACGTCGTACCCCATCTCCAGCAGGCGTTCCTGGAGCGACCGGACGTCCTCGCCGATCAGCGGCTCGGGTACGGCGTGGTACAGCGTGCGGGCGCCGAGCCGCCAGCGGGCCGCGTCCAGTGCCCGCCAGGTTTCCGCGCCGACCCGCCCGTCCACGCTCAGCCCGCGGGACTGCTGGAACGCCCGGACCGCGCGTTCGGTCTCGGCGTCGAACTCGTCCCGCTGGCCGGCGGACGGAAGCAGCTCGAGGCCGGTGAGCACGGTACGGATCTCGGCCACCGCGGGTCCCCGGTCACCGGGTCGGATGGGACGCACGACGACCCCCTCTGCACGGACGCTGGCCGGAGATTCCGACGGAGGTGCTCCCCTCGCTGGGGGCGCCTACGGAGCGTACCGTGCCGGTCGCCAGTCGGCTCCGGGTTCGTTCAGGTCAGGTCGTCGCCGCCCGGGAATGTTGTCGCCGCCCCGGAATGCGGAAACCCCCGTGCCCAGGCTGAGAGGGCGACGGGGGTTCCGGCGGGCGGCCGTCGGCTCAGAGGGCCGACTCGATGAGCTTGACCAGCTCGCCCTTGGGCTTGGCGCCGGCAATGGACTGCACTGGCTCGCCGTTCTTGAAGACGGTGAGGGTCGGCACCGACATCACCCGATAGGTGCGGGCGGTCTCGGGGTTCTCGTCGATGTTGAGCTTGACGATGGTGACCTGGTCACCCATCTCGCCCGCGATCTCCTCGAGCAGCGGCGACACCTTGCGGCACGGCCCGCACCACTCCGCCCAGAAGTCCACCAGGACCGGCTTGTCGGACTTCAGCACGTCGATCGCGAAGCTCGCGTCGGTGACCGACTTGGTTGCTCCCACTATGACCCCTCCTCCGGGACCTTGCGAAAATTCTTCAGCCTTGCAGGGTGGCGATGAAGCGTTCGGCGTCCAGCGCGGCGGCACAGCCCGTACCGGCCGCCGTGATCGCCTGCCGGTAGGTGTGGTCGACCACGTCACCAGCGGCGAAGACACCCGGGATGTTGGTCCGGGTGCTCGGCGCCTGCACCCGCACGTACCCCTCGTCGTCGAGTTCCACCTGGCCGCGGAAGAGCTCGCTGCGCGGGTCGTGGCCGATTGCCACGAAGACCCCGGTGACATCGAGCACCTTGGTCTCGCCGGTGTGCACGTTGCGGACCCGGACGCCGCTGACCTTGCCGTCGTCGCCGAGGATCTCGTCGACCACAGTGTTCCACTCGACCTTGATCTTGTCGTTGGTGAATGCGCGCTCCGCCATGATCTTGCTGGCGCGGAACGAGTCCCGGCGGTGGATGATCGTCACCGACTCGGCGAACCGGGTGAGGAAGCTTGCCTCCTCCATCGCCGAGTCGCCGCCGCCGACCACCACGATGTGCTGGTTGCGGAAGAAGAATCCGTCGCAGGTGGCGCAGGACGACACGCCGTGGCCGAGGTATTCCTGCTCGCCGGGCACGCCCAGCGGACGCCACGCGGAGCCGGTGGCGAGGATTACCGCCTTGGCCCGGTACGCGGTCTCGCCCACCCACACCGTGCTGACCGCGTTCGAGCCGACCTCGCCGGTGTCCTTGAGCTCGACCCGGGTCACGTCGTCGGTCAGGAACTCGGCACCGAACCGCTCGGCCTGCTTGCGCATGTTGTCCATCAGCTCGGGACCGAGAATGCCGTCCGCGAAACCGGGGAAGTTCTCCACCTCGGTGGTGGTCATCAGCGCGCCACCGGACTGCACGCCCTCGATGACGAGCGGCTTGAGGTTGGCGCGCGCGGCGTAAACCGCCGCGGTGTAGCCAGCCGGCCCGGAGCCGATGATGATCAGGTTGCGGACCTCGTCCACTGCCGTCTCCCGATGTGTGTATTCGTCATCCGCTCCGGCGATTGCCGCCGAGGACGATGCCGATCCGGAGTGCCGACGGCTCGGCGGCGTCGACACCTGACTTGCAGAACGTCATCGTACGGAGCGGTGATTCCCGAGCCGGTCATCCGGTGGGTCACGTCACGGGGCGGGACACCCCCGGCGACCGTGACCTCACCCTACCCGCGTACGGAAGCGGGTGTCCGCGTCGGACCCGGGCACCCCGCACTCCGGCCCGCTGACCCACGCCCAGCGTTCACCGCCCGCGTCGAGGAAGGTGACAACCAGCGCCGGACGCCCCTGGAACGACGCGTAGTCGATCAGCTCGACGGTGAGCTGTCCGGCGGCGTGCTCGGCGCTGATGGCGCGGAGGCAGGACTTCAGCGCCTCGGGCCGGGCGAGCCGGTCCAGGTCGCCGGCCTCCGAGATTCGCTGCGGGGACGTTTTGGTTGCCCGGCCCTCGCTGGGGACAGCGGGGGCGGCGAGCGGACGGGCACCGCCGGACAGCTGCTCCTGGCCGTAGTCGGTGCCGCTGTGCAGGGGAGGGCCGGTGGTCCGGAACGGTGCGGCGGCCAGCGGGCCGGAGCCGTCCTGGGCCGCGCCGGCGGCCGGGCCAGCGTCGGTCGTCACGCCCTGGTCGCTGCGCCCCGCGTCGATCAGGTTGCTGACCCCTAAGCCGACCGCCGTGACCGAGGCGGCCACCAGGGCGACCGGTCCGGCGATCCGAACCCAGCGCCGGGAGCGCCGGCCCGGTCCGGTGTTGCGGGCCGGGTGTTCGACGGGCCGCGTCGCGCCGTCCGCGCGCCGGGGCTGGCTCGGCACGACACTCGGCGCCGGCGCCCGAGCGGCGCGAACCTCGGCCGGGCCGGGCGAGTCCGCATCGCGGCCGACGACGTCATGCCGGTCCGGGCCGGGCGCGCGGGCCTCTTCCTCGGCGTCGGACGGGGTGGCGCCGGCCGGGGCCGGCCCGGCACCGGCGAGCGCCGCGGTGATCCGGTCCATCACGGTCAGCGGCATCTCCGGCGCGGGGGCGTCGGCCCAGTCGGCCAGGTCGGCGCGGACCAGGTTCACCGCCCGGGCCAGCGCGACGTACGCGTCGTCCCAGGCCGGGTCCTCCTCGATCAGTCGGGCGACGGCCGCCTGCTCCGGGGTGCCGTCCAGCGCCCCACCGACGTAGTCGGCGAGCAGGTCGTGGTCGACCCCGCTGAACTCCCGGGAAGTCACGTCTCCTCCTGGCTGGCGTCCCGCCGGGGCCGTCCCGACGTCGATCTGACGCCCTCCGGCGACCGGGGGTTCCCCCCGGTGACGCGGGGCACGTCCGTCACCTCGTCCGAACCGGTGCGCAGGTGCCCGAGGCGTACGGCCAGCCGGGCCCGCCCGCGGGCGCAACGGCTCTTGACCGTCCCCTCGGCCACGCCGAGTATTCGCGCCACCTCGGCCACCGGATAGCCCTGCACGTCCACCAGAATGAGCGCGGCCCGCTGCTCGGCCGGCAGTTCGGCGAGGGCCTGCCGGATCACCAGCGCGGTGTCATGGTCGCGGGCCGGAGCGGCCGGCTCCACGCCGCCGGTGTGCCGGCCGGGATCCCCGTCGGTGTGGACCCCGTCCGGCAGCGGCACCGTGGCGTGCGTCTGGCGCCGCCGGATCCGGTCCAGGCAGGCGTTCACCACGATCCGGTGCAGCCAGGTGGTCACCGCCGAGTCGCCGCGGAACCGGGCCGCCGCCCGGTGCGCCGACAGCAGGGCGTCCTGCAGCGCGTCGGCCGCCTCCTCGCGGTCGCCCAGCGTACGCAGGGCCACCGCCCACAGCCGGTCCCGGTGCCGGCGGAACAGCTCGGTGAAGGCGTCCCGGTCGCCGTCGACGTGGGCCCGGAGCAGGTCGACGTCGGGCGCCCCGGCCGGCAGGTCGTCCCCGGTCGCCGGCCGGATCGTACGCCCGCCGCGACCCATCGTCACCACGTCCGGGGGCGGCGGTGCGGCCGGCGCGGCGGACGGCTCACGAGCCGGTGACCGTGATTTCCTGGACGCCCACCTTGTAGCCGCCGCCCCCGTCCTTCATCGGCAACTTGGTGATCCAGAAGAGCAGGTACTGGTACTTCTTCTCGGGGTCGAACCCGTTGAAGATCATCTTGGTGCCGTCGTGCTCATCGAACGGCTGCCCGATCGCCGTCTGCTTGTAGCTCGTCACGAGGTCCTTGTCGCCGGCCGAGGTGGGGGCGAAGTCCTGCGTGCCGGCGAGGAGCTGGGCGGAGGCGCCGGTGGCGGAGAGGACGGCCTGCACCGACTTGACGGTGTGCGGGGCGCCCAGGTCGATCCAGACGCCCATGCCGCTCTTGAAGTTGCCGAAGTTCGCCCGGGTGTAGGTCTGGGTCTCCCAGCCCTTCTCGTCGTCGCCGTCGATCACCTTCTCGGCGTCGGCCAGCTCATCGCGCTTGCGGCTGTCCGGGTCGATGATCCGGACGTCCTGGATGTTGAGCTTGTGGGCCGGCGCGACGGCCGGGGTCGATTCGTCGGCGGAGGGCGTACTGCTGGAGGTGGGGTTGGCCGCCCGCTCGGTCCCCGTGCCCTTCTTGTCGTCGCCGCCGCCGAGCACGCTGATCCCGACGAGCAGCCCGACCAGGGCCACCGCCAGCAGCCCGGCGATGCCCAGGGCGACCTTGCGGCCACCGGCGGCGGCCAGCGGCGACGGCTCCTCGCCGGTGTCGGCGGCGAAGCGCAGCGGGCCGGTCGGCTCCAGGAAGTCGTCGGCGGGGACGTCCAGCCGGTTCAGCTCGGCTGCCAACACGTCCGACGACGGTGGGGCGATCTCCGGGTCGAGCAGGTCCATGGTGAGGTCGTCGAGGTACGCCGGCACCCCGGCGCGTACCTGGCGGGGTGCGGCGATCGCTCCGCTGGCGTCGCGGACCGCGTCGGGGAGCGCGGCGCGACCGTGCCCGGCGGTGGCGCCGCGCAGCGGGGCTTCGCCGTGCGGCCAGTGGCCGGTCAGGGCGAAGTAGAGCACCCCGCCGACCGCCCGGAGGTCGTTCTCCTGGCTGTCGTCGCCGTCGGTTCGCGCGTCGGCCAGCACCACCCGGCCGTCGTCACTGATCATCACGGTGCCGGGGTGGACGTTGCCGTGGACCATGCCGGTGGCGTGCACCGCGGCCAGGGCGCTCGCGACGGCGCTGCCGATGGCGGTCGACCGGACCGGATCGAGCGGCCCGTTAACGGTGACCAGCTCGCGCAGGGACTGCCCGTCCACCCACTCGCGGACGACGTACGCCCGGTCGGCCTCGTCGATAGCGTCGTAGACGCCGACCAGGTTGGGGTGGATCACCCGGCTCGCCGCGACGGCGGCCTGGAGCATCTCGGTGGCGGAGTCGCCACCCGGGTAGCGGAGGACCACTGCGACGGGACGGCGCAGCACGACGTCGACCCCGCGCCAGACCAGCCGGCCCGCGCTGTCGTTGTTGATGTGCTCGACCAGCTCGTACCGCTCGGCAAGGAGTTCACCGGCCGTGGGAGCACCGAAGGTCATGACCGGAGGGGCAGTCTCCTCCGCCTCCTGACCTTCGCCGACCTGGGTCACCCGTCCTCCCTCGGTGATCGTGTCGATCGATGGACCCGTGCTGCTGGCCATGTGGCTTTCCGCTCTGCCTTCCAAGGAACCGGCAGACCAGTGTCGCGCCCGCGTCGGCACCTGCCGTACCCGTCGAGAGCGACCTTACCCGGGATGCCCGGTTCTCCGACATGTCATCTTCCCGCCGTAGCCGGTGGGACGCCAGTGACCGCGGCAGCCGACCGCACGGGATCGGCCCGGCCGTAGTCGCCGGCACACGCACCAGCCAATCTAGAGGTTGACGGCAAGTAGTCGACGCAGGGGCGCAACCGGTGTGGCGGCCTCCGACCTCGGGGGTTCCCCCGGTTCGACCGACCACCCTCGTCCTTACGGTTGGTTGTCCACAGGCCGAGAGGCCCGTTCAGCCGTGAAACTCCGAGTTATCCACAGCCGTATCCCCAGGCTGGTGATCCTCGTTCACCGTCCGTCACCGGAGCCGGTCGGGTCAGCGGCCGAGGCGGCGACGGACCATGCCGACCACCTCGGTGATCTCGCCGATCCGCAGCACCATGGCCAGCCCGAGGTACGTCGCGCCGATCACGGCACCGCCGACCAGCAGCTGGACGATGGCGGCCAGCCGGCTCAGGTGCGCCGGGTCGCCGGGAAGCAGCCGGATCACCAGCAGGCCGACCAGGGCCGCCCCGAGCGCGGCGACCAGCACCCGGCCCATGGTCCGCATGATCTCGCCGAGCCCGATCCGGCCCACCCTTGGACGCAGCAGGATCGCCGAGATCACCGCCGCCGCCAGGTACGAGATCGCGTTGCCCAGCATCATGCCGGCCGCCGCGAAGGTGGCCGAGAACCCGAGGAAGAGGCCGATCTGCAGGAGCACCCGCAGCGCCACCACCGGGATGTTGACCAGTGCCGGGGTCTTGGTGTCCGGCAGCGCGTAGAAGGCGAAGGTGAAGAGCTGGCTGATCGCGAAGGGCACCAGGCCGACCGCCGCCACCAGCAGCACGGTCGAGGTGGCCACCGCGTTCTCGCCGGTGAACGCGCCGTACTGGAAGATCACGACCGAGATCGGGCCGGCCAGCACCGCGTAGCAGACCGCGACCGGGGCGAGTACGGCGGTGACCATCCGGGTGCCGCGGGACAGGTCGGCGGTGACGTCGCGGAACCGGCCCTCGCCGGCGGCGGCGCTCATCCGGGGCATCAGCGCGGTGATGATCGAGACGGCGATGATGCCGTGCGCCATCATCAGCAGCAGGAACACGTTGTTGTAGATCAGCAGGCCGGCCTTGGTCTCGCCCTTGCTGCCCTCACCGGCGGCCCGGGTGAGCAGGTTGACCACCACGAAGAGGCCGAGCTGGTTGACCCCGACGTAGCAGAACATCCAGGCGCCGAGCCGGGCCAGCTCGCGCAGGCCCAGCTCGCGGAAGTCGAACCGCCACTTCCACCGGAAGCCGACCCGGCGCAGCGCCGGCAGCAGGCCGGCGGCCTGCACCGCGACGCCGAGCAGGGTGCCGCCGCCGACCAGCAGGATCCGGCCTGGCGTCATCTGCCCCGGCTGCAGCGCCTTGGCGCCGTAGACGCCGATGTACAGGCCGAGGACGCCGATCACCACCAGGTTGTTCAGGATCGGCGCCCACATGGGTGCGGCGAAGTGCCCCCGGGTGTTCAACACGGCGGCGATCAGCGCGCTCAAGCCGGTGAAGAAGAGCATCGGCAGCATCAGGTAGGACAGGTGGTTGACCAGTCCCTTGTACGTGTCGTCCTTGCCGCTGGCGTAGATCGCGGTGATCACCGGGGCGAGGATCACCGCGATCAGCGCGGCGGCAGCAAGGGTGAGCACCGCGAGGGTGAGCAACCGCTGCGCGTACGCCTCGCCCCGGTCCGGGTCGATCTTGCGGCGCCGGACCAGCACCGGGATCAGCACGCTGGTGAGCACGCCGCCCAGGAGGAACTCGTACACCTGGTTCGGCAGGAACAGTGCGGTGGTGTACACGTTGCCGACCGCGTTGCCGAGCGCGGCGCCGATCATCAGGTTGCGGATGAAGCCCGTACCCCGGCTCACCAGGCTGCCGGCCGCCATCACCGCGCTGTTCGCCGCCGCGCTGGTCTCCGCGACCACCTCCTGCGGCGGCGCGACGGCCTCGGCCCCCGGCTGGTTCAGCGGCTCGGCGGAGATGAAGGTGGCCCCGTCGTCCGGCGGCTGGCCGCCGCCGTGCGCGTTCGCGCTGCGGTAGAGCCCGCCGCTCATCTCCAGCCTCCAAGGGGTACGTCGGAGCCGGACCTCCGGGCCCGCACGCCCAAGACCTTAGTCAACCTCGACCGCTTACCCACGCCCGGCGCAGTAGATCCCACCCCGGCCCGATAGGCTGGCGATCCCATGTCCGAAGCTTTCGCCTCCCACGCCGCCGACCGTCGCGAGCTGACCGCAGCGCAGCGCAACGCCGTCGCCGAACTGCTCCGCGTCTCGCCGGTCGCCGACGAACTGGGCCGGCGCTTCGCCCGGGCCGGTCACGAGTTGCACCTGGTGGGCGGCTCGGTACGCGACGCGCTGCTCGGCCGCCTCGGTGAGGACCTCGACTTCTGCACCGACGCCCACCCGGACCAGACGATCAAAATCGTCCGGGGCTGGGCGGAGTCGATCTGGGAGACCGGGCGGGAGTTCGGCACCATCGGCTGCCAGCGCGACGGGCTCCGGCTGGAGATCACCACCTTCCGCGCCGAGGCGTACGACCAGGTCAGCCGGAACCCGATCGTGGTATACGGGACCTGCCTGGTCGACGACCTCAAGCGCCGGGACTTCACCGTCAACGCGATGGCGGTCAGCGTCCCCGAGCACCGGTTCACCGACCCGTACGGTGGCCTGGCCGACCTGGCCGCCAAGGTCATCCGTACCCCGGGCACGCCGCGGGAGTCCTTCGGCGACGACCCGCTGCGGATGCTGCGCGCGGCCCGGTTCGCCGCCCAACTGCGGTTCACGGTGCACCCGGACGTCCGCGAGGCGATGACCCGGATGGCCGCCGACCTCGACCGGATCACCGCCGAGCGGATCCGGGACGAGTTCACCAAGCTGCTCTGCGGCGCGGACCCCATCACCGGGCTGCGGCTGCTGGTCGACACCGGGTTGGCCGAGCGCTTCCTTCCCGAGCTGACCGGGCTCAAGCTGGAGATCGACGAGCACGCCCAGCACAAGGACGTCTACGAGCACACCCTGACCGTGGTCAGCAACGCGATGTCCATGGAGGACGGCTGCGACTTCGTGCTCCGGATGGCCGCGCTGATGCACGACGTCGGCAAGCCGGCCACCAAGGCGGTCGGCCCGGACGGCCGGGTCAGCTTCCACCATCACGAGGTGGTCGGCGCGCGGCTGACCAAGGCCCGGATGAAGGCCCTGCGCTACCCCAAGGACGTCACCGCCCAGGTGGTCAAGCTGGTCGGCCTGCACCTGCGTTTCTACGGGTACGGCCGGGGCGAGTGGACCGACTCGGCGGTGCGCCGGTACGTCACCGACGCCGGTGACCTGCTGTCCCGCCTGCACAAGCTCACCCGCTCCGACTGCACCACCCGCAACCGGCGCAAGGCGGCCCAGCTCGCGACCGATTACGACGCGCTGGAGGAGCGGATCGCGCGGATCGCCGCCGAGGAGGACCTGGCCCGGGTTCGCCCCGACCTGGACGGCAACGCGATCATGGAGCTGCTCGGCGTGCCGCCGGGGCCGGTGGTGGGGAAGGCCTGGCAGCACCTCAAGGAGCTGCGGCTGGAGCGTGGCCCGCTGGAGCGGGACGAGGCCGAGGCGGAGCTGCTGCGCTGGGCCCGGGAGCAGCGCGTCATTTCCTGACGGGTGTTAAGAAGGGCCCCCTGTACAACGCGAGGCGTTAACAGGGGGCCCTTCCTTACCGCTCAGGCGTCGGTGGCGGTGGCTTCCACCGCGGCCTTGCCGTTGCCGCTGATGTGCGCGCCGCCCAGCTTGGCGAGCAGTCCAGCCAGGTCGATGCCGGTGAGGTCGCTGCCGAGCTGCAGGCCCTGAGCCACGTTGCCGGCCACCGACTTGGTCAGGGACGACGCGCCGTCGGTGGAGATGACGGTCATCTTGTCGATCGCGCCGATCGGCGCGCTGGCCGCCCCGACCACCTCCGGGAGCACCTTGACCAGCAGGTCCAGCACCGCTGCCTCGCCGTACGCGGCGAACGCCTCGGCCTTGCGAGCCATCGCGTCGGCCTCGGCCTGCCCCTTGGCCAGAATGGCCGCGGCCTCGGCCTGACCCTCGCGCTCGACCGCCTCGGCGATCGCCGAGCGCCGGCGCTGCTCCGCCTCACCCTCCTTGGCGCCCTCGATCGCGTTCGCCTCGGCCAGCGCGGCCCGGCGGGCCCGCTCGCCCTCACCGGTGAGCCGGGCCTGCTCGGCGGCGGCCTGGGCGGCGGCGATGGTGGCCTGCCGCTGCGCGTCGGCGTTGAGCACCGCCGCGTTGCGGGCCGCCTCGGCCTCCTGCTCGACCTTGTACCGGGCCGCGTCGGCCGGCTTGCGCACCTCGGTGTCGAGCTGCCGCTGCTTCAGCTCGGCGTTCCGCTCGGCCACCTTCTGCTGCTCGGAGAGGATGGCCTGGTCCCGCTCCGCCTGGGCGAGCGGGCCGGCGGCCGCCGACTTGGCCTTGGCCGCGTCGATCTCCGCCTGGATGGCCGCCTGCTTGAGGGACAGGTTCCGGTTCGCCTCGGCGATCGCCTCCTCGGCGAGCAGCCGCTCCTGTTCGGCCTGCTGCCGGGCGCGGGCCTCGGCGATGGCGGCGTCCTTGAGCACCCGGGCCGCCTCCGGTCGACCCAGGTCCTGCAGGTACGACCCTTCGGCCAGGATGTCCTGGAGCTGGAAGGTGTCCAGCACCAGGCCCTGGTTGGTCATCGAGTGCTCGGCCTCCTCGGCCACCGCGCTGGCGAACGCGGCCCGGTCCCGGATGATCTCCTCGATGGTGAGCCGGCCGACGATCGAGCGCAGCGCGCCGGCCAGCACCTCGCGGGTGAACTCCTCGATCTCGTCCTGCTGATGCAGGAAGCGTTGGGCGGCGGCGCGGATCGCGTCCTCGGTGCCGCCGACCTTGACGATCGCGACACCCTGCAGGTTGGCGCGGATGCCCTGCTTGCTCACAGCGCCCTGGATCTCGACGTGGATCCGCCGGCTGGACAGGTCCAGCGACTGCAGCTTCTGCACGACCGGCATGACGAAGACCGATGCCCCCATGACGACCTTCTGGCCGGACATGTCGGTGGAGCGCCCACCGTCGGCGGTCTGGGTGGTCCGGCCCTTGCGGCCGGTGACGATGAACGCCTCGTTCGGGCCGGCCACCTTGATCCGGGAGAGCACGAACAGGATGAGGAGGACGGCGAGGAGGACCGCGCCGCCGATGGCGACGAGCAGGGGGAGCATGGCAGTTCCGTCTCTGTTTGGGGGATCAGTAGGTTTCGACGTGCACGCTGGTCTCGCTGAGCGCCTCTATCACGAAGATCTGGGCGCCGACCGGGATCGGATGGTCGGCGCGGGCGTTGAGCTTGACCGGCTGGCCGGCGAGGCGTACCCGGACCTCGCCGTAGCCGTCGGCGGGGACCGGGGTCACCACCAGGCCGACCGCGCCGACCAGATGGTCGCGGGTCGGCGTGGCGTCCGTACGCATGTTCCGCGCCGCGCGGCTGAGCCGGGCCGCCAGCCAGCCGGTGGGCACGGCGGCGAGCGCGCCGCCGGCCACCGCCGCCGCGATCATCCCGGGGGTACGCCCGCCGAGTAACTCGTTGACGATGGCGGCGCCGAAGCCGAACGCCCCGGTGAACCCGGCGACCGCCTCCAGCGACACCGGACCGTCGACGTCCGGGTGGCCGAAGGTGAACAGCTCGGCGCCGAGCAGGGCGAGTGCCAGCACACCGGCCCCGACCCCGCCGATGATCAGGAAGATGAGCGTTCCGGTGGCCACGACCTGCACGATATCGATGCGGCGCAAGGGCGTCGGCTGTCCGAACGCTCAGTGCGGGGCGACGGTCAGGTCAAGATCGACCATCGGTTTCGGCAGTGGCTGGCGGACCAGTTCCCGGCCGGACGGGTCGGCGAGCACGAAGTCCCGCGATCCGTACGGCCGCCGGTAGAGCAGCCGGTCGTCGCTGACCCAGGCAACGTCGGCGGCGGGCAGCGGTCACCTCTGCCACCGCCCACCTCCGTACCTCAGGCGCACGGGGCCGGGAGAACTTTGCCCGACCGGGGCGAACAGAATGGGGGCATGCGTTGGACCGTGCTCGACTCGCCGATCGGGGAGTTCTCCGTCGCCACCGACGGCGAGGCCGTCCGTGGGGCGCACTTCGGCCGGGTGGAGTCGGCGACCGAGCAGCCCGGCGACGAGATCGCCGTACGCGTGCTGGCCGAGTTGCGCGCGTACTTCGCCGGTGAGTTGACCGAGTTCACCGTGCCGGTGGTGGCGCCGCGGGGGTCGGAGTTCGAGCGCGCGGTGTGGGGGGAGATGACCCGCATCCCGTACGGGGAGACGCGAACCTACGGCGAGGTGGCGACGGCGGTGGGCGACCCGGGCGGGGCCCGGGCGGTCGGGGTCGCCTGCAACCGGAACCCGGTGCCGGTGATCGTGCCCTGTCACCGGATCGTCGGCGCCGGTGGCAAGCTGGTCGGCTTCGGTGGCGGGCTGCCGCGCAAGGTGACTCTGCTGGAGTTGGAGGCGCGGGTGGCGTTCCAGCGCGCCTGGTCCTGACGTACCCCGGCGGGAGGCTGGCGGGAACGCGCGAGGGCCGGGTCCGTGCGGACCCGGCCCTCGCCGGTGCTGGTGGTCAGCCCGTCAGCGCTCGATCTCGCCCTTGATGAACGCCTCGACGGCGGCGTGCGCGTCGTGGTCGGCGTACTGCTGCGGCGGGGACTTCATGAAGTACGAGGAGGCGGAGAGGATCGGCCCGCCGATCTTCCGGTCCAGCGCGATCTTCGCGGCGCGGACGGCGTCGATGATGACACCGGCCGAGTTCGGCGAGTCCCACACCTCGAGCTTGAGCTCGGCGTTGAGCGGAGTGTCACCGAAGGAGCGGCCCTCCAGGCGGATGTACGCCCACTTGCGGTCGTCGAGCCACGGCACGTGGTCCGACGGGCCGATGTGCACGTCGCTCTTCTGCATCTCGTGCGGGATCTGGGAGGTCACCGACTGGGTCTTCGAGATCTTCTTCGAGACCAGGCGGTTGCGCTCCAGCATGTTCATGAAGTCCATGTTGCCGCCGAAGTTGAGCTGGTACGTGCGCAGCAGCTCGACCCCGCGGTCCTCGAAGAGCTTGGCCAGGGCGCGGTGCACGATGGTGGCGCCCACCTGGCTCTTGATGTCGTCGCCGACGATCGGCAGGCCGGCGTCGGTGAACTTCTTGGCCCACTCCGGGTCGGAGGCGATGAAGACCGGCAGGGCGTTCACGAACGCGCAGCCGGCGTCGATCGCGGCCTGCGCGTAGAACTTGTCGGCCTGGTCGGAACCGACCGGCAGGTAGGAGACGACCACGTCGACCTGCGCGTCACGCAGCGCCTGGGCCACGTCGACCGGCTCGACGTCCGACTCCTCGATGATCTCGCGGTAGTACTGGCCGAGGCCGTCGAAGGTCGGGCCGCGCTGCACGGTGACGCCGGTCGGCGGCACGTCGCACAGCTTGATGGTGTTGTTCTCGCTGGCGACGATCGCCTCGGCGAGGTCCATGCCCACCTTCTTGGCGTCCACGTCGAACGCCGCGACGAACTTCACGTCGGAGACGTGATAGTCGCCGAAGGTGACGTGCATGAGACCCGGGACGCGGTCGGTCGGATCGGCGTTCCGGTAGTACTCCACGCCCTGTACGAGGGACGAGGCGCAGTTACCCACACCGACGATGGCGACGCGGACGGAGCCCATAGCGTCTGCCTCCTTCTTCTTCATCACGGCCGCTCTTTCCTGAACTCTTCAGGCGGAGGCGGGCTGTCGTTTTCTCGTCGGCCGCCGGCCGTCCCGGGTTGCGGGACCGTCGGGGCTCGGCCGGAGCGCTCGTTGGCGATGAGCTCCTCCAGCCAGCGGACCTCGCGCTCACAGGCCTCCAGGCCGTGGCGCTGCAGCTCCAGGGTGTACGCGTCGAGTCGCTCGGCTGCTCGGCCGAGCACGTCGCGAAGGCCTTCGCGACGTTCCTCGATCCTGCGACGGCGACCTTCCAGGATCCGGAGCCGGGTGGCCTGGTCGGTCCGGGCGAAGAACGCGAAGTGCACGCCGAAGCCCGTGTCGTCGTACGTCTCGGGCCCAGCCTGCGCCAACAGCTGGGCGAAGCGTTCCTTGCCCTCCGCGGTAATGGTGTAGACCACCCGTCCGCGTCGGCTGGTCAGCGCGGGAACCTCCTCGGCGGTCGCGGGTGTCTCGGCGGCTTCGGTGATCCATCCCGCCGCCTGCAGCCGGCGCAGGGTCGGGTAGAGCGAGCCGTAGCTGATCGCCGCCCGGATGGCGCCGAGCTTGGCGGCCAACTCCTTGCGCAGCTCGTAGCCGTGCATCGGAGCCTCCTGCAGGAGGCCGAGGATGGCGAGCTCGAGCACGGGCCACCCCTTCTTACCCCCGGCGCGGAGGCGTAACCGCCGCGATGTATCGGACCGATACATCGCACGTTAGCGGAGACCCATGATCAGGGCAAACCCTTCCGGATATGCGGTTCTGTCGTCACGGATCGTGACGGCGGTCGCCTCGTCCGGCCGGACCGCGTAACCTTTGCCGCATGCGTACGCAGCGCCAGGTCGTCGACTACTCGCTCCAGAAGCGAGCGGTGCTGCGTGACCTGCTCGCCGCCCGGGTCGGCAGGTACGACGTCTGCGACGCCTCTCCGTACCTGAAGAACGCCGCCCGGTTCCACGGCGAGCCCACCGAGGAACGCTGCCCGATCTGCCGCAGCGAGAACCTCGTGCATGTCCACTACATCTACGGTGATGAGCTCAAGCAGTCCGCCGGACAGGCGCGTACCCGGGCCGAGTTGTCGGTCCTGGCGATGACGCTGCGTGAGTTCCAGGTCTTCGTGGTGGAGGTGTGCCCCGGCTGTGCGTGGAACCATCTCGTCGAGCAGTACCTGCTCGGCCGGGAGGGGCTGGCCGGTGGCGCAGAGGACGGGTCGGAGCAGGAGGCGGTGAGTGGCTCGTCCGCTCGCGTCGGTTCCACCCCTCGCCGAAGGCGAGAGGCGCAACGGTGAACTCAGCTGTTCCGGTCGAGCTCGGCCCGATGTACGGGCGGGGCGGCCGGCAGCTTTTAGGTCTGATAGGTCCGATTGAGTCGGATTTGACTGCTGCGCCCGGGCACGCCCGGGGGGTAGCGTCGCGTGGTCCAGCTCACGGCAACCCGGTGGTGGCGCCCCCGCGTCCCACCGCGACCGGCAGGGTGTGAGGAATGAACTACGGCGATCCCAGTTCTTCGCGTGGGCGGGCCCAGATCCCGGGCCCGCCCGGCGGCCCCGATCACGGCGGAAGCCCACACGGGAACGGCTGGTCATCCGGGTCGGAAGGCGGTGCCTCGGCCCGCGCCTCCGTGACGCCCCGAGGCTCCGCGTCCGGCGGACGCGCCTCGGCCGGCGGTGCGGCTCCGGCACCGCGCGGTGCTTCCGGCTCGGCCTCGGTGGGCCGGGCAGGCGCGGGCCGAGCCTCGGTTCCGGTGTCCCCGGGGGCGCCGGCCGGGCGGTCGTCCGTCGGCTCGGGTCCGGTGTCGCCGGCGTCGGGTGGCGCCACCGGGCGGGCCGGCGCGGGTCGCGCCGGGGTGCCGGTATCCCCGGGTGCTCCGGCCGGGCGCGCCTCGGTCGGCGCGGCCGGCATGGGCACGGCCGGGTGGGCGGGCGCCGGCTCGGCGGCCGCCGGTGGCCGGGCCTCGGTGGCCCGGGCCGGTGTGCCCGGCAGGGCGGGTGGCGGTCCCGGTGGCCCGGGCGGTCCCGGTGGCCCGGGTGGCCCCGGCGGTTTCGGCCCCGGCGGTTTCGGCCGCGGTGGTCGGGGCGGCCGCGGTGACGACTCGGCCGCGCGGGCCCGGGCGAGGAAGCGCCGGCGGATCAACATGCTGATCGCCAGCTTCGCCGTCTTCATCATGCTCGCCGGCATCGGCGTCGTCGGCTTCACCTACTACTCGACGAACGTCGTCCTCCCCGAGGACACCATGCCGCCGTTGTCCACCACCATCCTGGCGAAGGACGGCAAGACGACCATCGCCAAGCTCGGTGAGAACCGGCAGTTCGTCACCATCAAGGACATCCCGGAGTGGGTGCAGCACGCGGTGGCCGCGGCGGAGGACCGGAACTTCTACCGCCACTCCGGCGTGGACTACAAGGGCATCGCCCGGGCCGCCTGGAACAACCTCACCGGCGGCGACAAGCAGGGTGCCTCCACCATCACCCAGCAGTACGCGCGCAACGCCTTCGAAAACCTGAACCAGGACACGTACGGGCGGAAGGTGAAGGAGGCGATCCTCGCCTCCAAGCTGAACGACAAGTACGACAAGGGCCAGATCATGCAGCACTACCTGAACGTGATCTACTTTGGCCGCGGCGCGTACGGCATCCAGGCGGCGGCGCAGACGTACTTCGGCAAGGACGTGTCGAAGCTGAGCGTGGCGGAGGGCGCGGTGCTCGCCGCGCTGATCAAGCAGCCCGAGCCGACCGAAACCCACAGGGGCTACGACCCGGCGATCAATCAGCCGGACGCGCTGACTCGGTGGAACTACGTCATCAAGGGCATGATGGCCGAAGGGTGGCTCGACGCGCCCAACACGCCCCCGCATCCCACCGAGTACCCGACCAAGACGCTCAAGAAGCCAGCCAAGGGCAGCGCCGGCGGCTTCGGCCTCGACACGCCCTACGGCAACGTGGTCAATTACATCTCGCAGGAGATTCGCGAGATGAAACTCTGCACCGACAACGACGCCGAGGTTACGCAGGACAAGCCGCTCTGCTCGAAGGCGTTGAGCCGGGGCGGTTACCGGATCACCACCACCATCGACACCAAGATGCAGGATGCGGCGCTCGACGCGGCCCAGCGGGCCAGGAAGGGCTCCGAGCTCAACGGTTCGAAGAGCAACCTGATGGCCGCCGTGGTGGCGATCGACCCGAGCAACGGTGAGGTGCGCGCCTACTACGGCGGAGACAACGGCACCGACTTCGACTATGCCGGCAAGAACTACGACAAGGGCGTCGTCAGCGGCGGCCACTCCCCGGGTTCGAGCTTCAAGATCTACACCCTGGCGGCGGCGCTTGATGCCGACATATCCATCCAGTCGCGCTGGAAGGGCAAGGCGTTCAAGCCGGAGGGCTTCAAGGACAAGATCACCAATGCGGGCAAGGATGATCCGGACTGCCACGACTCCTGCACGCTGGAGAGGTCCACGCTGCTCTCGCTGAACGTGCCGTTCTGGCACGTCAGCGAGAAGATCGGCCCGGACAAGGTCGTCGAGATGGCCAAACGTGCGGGCATTTCGACGATGTGGACCACTGACCCGGTCGAGACATACGACCTCACCAAGAAGAAGTCGTCGGAGGTGGCTCCGGAGCCGTTCTATTTCAACGTCGGCTTCGGCAAGTACCCCATCACCGTGCTGGACCACGCCAACGGCCTCGCCACCTTTGCCAACCAGGGCGTCTACAACAAGGCCCACTTCGTGAAGAAGGTGGAGCAGCAGAGCCTGGTCACTGGCAAGTGGAAGCCGGTCGGCAGCGCCAAGTTGAGCCCGCAGCAGCGGATCCGCAAGGATGTCGTCGCCGACGTGGACTCGGTGCTGGAGAAGTACCCGGGGCAGGTGAACCGCCGACTCGCCGACGGCCGGAAGGCCGCCGAGAAGACCGGCACCTGGGAACTCGGCGACGGCAGTGAACACAACGGCGACGCCTGGATGATCGGCTACACGCCGCAGCTCGCCACCGCCGTCTGGGTCGGCAACAAGGGTGCCCGCAAGGCAATCATCGGCAAGGACAACAAGGACATCTTCGGCGCAAGAATGCCCGGTGCCATCTTCCAGCGATTCATGAACGACGCGCTCAACGGCAAGGAGAAGATGGACTTCCCGCCCGCCGCGCATATCGGCAAGGACGACGCTGGCAACGGTGACCCGGCGCCGGTCGACCAGCAGCCGGGTTGCGACCCGCTCGGCATCCTCTGCCCGGAGGGCGACAACAACGGAAACGGCAACGGCAACGGCAACGGCAACGGGAACAACCCCTGGCCGGGCTTCCCGTTCCCGACAAACCCAGGCCCGGGCAACCCGACGGGACCGGGCAACGGCGGCGGTCGCGGTGGCGGGATCATGCCCACCATGCCACCACGCCAGACGTACTGACGGCCACGGCCTGACGGCGGCGGCCGGACCATTGGTCCGGCCGCCGTTTGCGATACCGGGCTGCCTCGCCGCCCGAGGAGTGCTCGCTCCACGGTCGCTTGTCCGACCTCGTGGGTCTCAAGTGCTCGTCCTCGCGGCCTATGTGCGGCAGGATGCCTGTCCATGAGCACCCAGTCGACGGCAGGTATCGACGAGACCGGTCCCATCGACCACCCGTCCCGCTCGGACGGCTTCGTCCGCGGCGCCGCGGAGTTGATCGGCGGCCCGCTCGGCGACCACGCGGTCGCCCTGGACCGGCCGGTGGACCGGGAGGGCCGGTTCTGGACCGCCGCCCGGATCGTGCTGGCGCTGGTCTGCCTGATGCTCGCGCTGCACTGGGTGCAGAAGTCGCCCTGCCAGAACGGCGCCTGGCAGAACAACGTGCAGTACACCCGGATGTGCTACACCGACGTGCTGGCGCTCTACTACGCCGAAGGGCTCAACGAGGGCAAGGTGCCCTACGCCGACCACCCGGTGGAATACCCGGTGCTGACCGGTTACTTCATGGGCGCGCTCGGCCTGCCGGTGCACGCCCTCGGGGTGAAGAACCCCGGCATCAACCAGGGCCAGTGGTTCTACAACCTGAACGCGCTGGTGCTCAGCGCGCTCGCCGTCGCCACCGTCGCGGTCATCCTCAACCTGCGCCGCCGACGACCATGGGACGCGGCCATGTTCGCGCTCGCGCCGGCCCTGCTGGTCACCGCCACCGTCAACTGGGACCTGCTCGCCGTCGGGCTCGCCGCGTTCGGGCTGCTGGCCTGGGCGCGCCGCCGCCCGGCGACGGCCGGCGTCCTGCTCGGTCTGGCCGGGGCGGCGAAGATGTGGCCGCTGTTCCTGCTCGGCCCGATCGTGGTGCTGGGGCTACGGGCCGGCCGGCTGCGCGCCGCGCTCACCGCCACCGGCACGGCCCTGGTGGCGCTGGTCGTGGTCAACCTGCCGGTGGCGATCCCGTACCGGGACAGCTGGAACCGCTTCTTCGAGCTGAACAGCACCCGGGCGATCGACTGGGGCACCCTTTGGTACATCGGTCGCTACCTCGACGGCAAGGTCAGCCCATCAGGGCCGGGCGACCTCGGGCCGTTCGAGTGGCTGAACGCCCACATCTCCACCCTCAACTGGGTGTCGTACCTGCTGTTCGGGCTGGCCTGCCTCGGGGTGGCCGCGCTGGGGCTGCTTGCTCCGCGCCGCCCCCGGCTCGCGCAACTCGCCTTCCTGGTGGTCGCCGCCTTCCTGATCTTCAGCAAGGTCTGGTCCCAGCAGTTCGTGCTCTGGCTCCTCCCGCTCGCCGTGCTCGCCCGGCCGCGCTGGGGGGCCTTCCTGGCCTGGCAGGTCGCCGAGATCTGCTACTTCGTCGCCTTCTACGGGGAACTGCTCGGCTCGGCCACCAGCCGGCCGGTCTTCCCCGAGGGAGTGTTCGTGCTGGCCGCCAGCCTGCGACTGGTCACCGTGGCGGTGCTCTGCGGCTTCGTGATCCGGGACATCCTGCGCCCGGAGCGGGACGCCGTCCGCACCACGTACGTCGACGATCCCGACGGCGGCGTACTCGACGGAAGTCCGGACGTGCCGTGGCTGGCGGCCGGGCGACGGCGATCGGAGTCGGGCGTCGGCGCGCCGACGGAAGTGCCGGCGTGAACAGCAGTGCCGGCGAGCACCACGGTGATCGCCGGCAGCTGTCCGGGGAGTAGGCCGTCATCGTCGTGAGACAGGTGCCGGGGTGGCCGACCTGGCGGTGCCGGGTTCACAGCCGGTAGACCACCGCGTCGCCGACCTCCTCCCGGGTGATGCCCAGTTCGTCGGCCGGCCGGTCGAGGATCCCCTCCCACGGGGTGCCGCGGAGCCGACCGGGCAGCACGACCACGGTCTTCACGCCGATCTGGCGCAGGTAGTCGACGCTGAGCTGGTCGGGGAAGCTGACGGCGACATCGCGTACCTGGGCCTGGCTGTGCGGGGTGAAGCCGCTACCGCCGTTGACCATCTCCTGGAACCGGCTGGTCGACCAGAGCATCACCGGCTCGTCCAGCGCCTGGCCGCTGGGCAGCACCAGCATCGGGCCGTCGACCGTGCGCATCACCGCAGGCTGTAGCGGCACCACCGGGTGCGGGGTGGTGTTCAGCCCCTCCACGACGACCAGGAGCAGCGGCAGCAGGGTGGCCAGCCGCAGCCACGGGCCGGGCCACGACGGGACCCGCTCGGCGGCGAGCTCGCGTACCCGGGCGCAGAACGCGGTGACCGCGCCGGCGGCGAGGAGGCCGAGCAGCAGCGTGGTCCAGAGCATCAGCCGACCCGGCGTACGCAGCCCGTTCCAGCCCGGCAGGTACTCGAAGAGCGGCACGTAGGTGAACCGGCCGTCGAAGAGCCTGGTGCCCATGGCCAGGGCCATCGTCACCAGGACACCGGCGAGCAGGAAGATCCGGTGGCGTACCCGCCACACCGAGAAGAAGAGCCCGCCGGCGGCCAGGGCGTAGAGCACGAAGCCCGGCAGCAGCGTCATCTCCGGGTGCCAGGGCAGCACGGCCCGCGCCCCCTCGTGCAGTGGGCCCCAGATCCGCGACTCGGCAGGGGCGGTGAAGAACCCGCTGACCGGCGGCGAGTAGATGTCGACCTCGGCGAGCGTCCGCGCCGCGTTCGGGTGCAGCTCCGCGACCTTGAAATACGTCACCGCCAGCAGTGCGCCCACCGCGGCGAAAATCACGCCACCGAGCGCGTCGGCGAGGAACAGCCAGACACCGAACGGGTGCTTCACCCGCCCCACCACCCAGCGCCGGGCGAACCAGATCACGGCCGACACCAGCACGACGGCGGCCAGCAGGTACGCGAACGGCAGGCCGATCCCGAAGCCCAGGCTGAGCTGCCACGCCGCCACCAGCCAGCCGGCGAACGCCCAGCCTGCGCGCCGGCGCTGTGGCCGGTAGCCATACCGGAGGGACCAGCCGTGGCCCCGGGCGAGCATCGCCAGCGCCAGCGGGATACCGCCGTTGGAGATGACGTGCAGGTGCCCGGCCTGGGCCAGCAGCCAGGGCGCGTACGTGTAGGCAACCCCGGCCACCGCGGCCCCGATCCGACCCGCCCCGAGCTGCCGCGCCAGTGCGTACGCCCCGAGCGTGGCGAGGCCGTGCGCCAGCACGAACATGATGTTGTAGCGCACCAGGGCGTCCTGGGGGCCGTGACCGAGCATGCCGGCCGGCGCGTACCCGAGGAGGGTGTCGGAGAAGGCGAAGCTCCACCGGTCCGGGAAGAACGTGTTCGAGTGCCACAGCTGCGCGGGGTCGGTCAGCAGTATGTGCCCGGACCAGGCCATCTGCCAGGACTGGAGGCTCGGGTCCCAGTAGTCCTGCGGCAGCGTGTAGCGCGCGTAGTACAGGGTGGGCCAGGTCATCAGGACGGCCAGCACCAGCGAGGCGACCGTGGCCAGGGTCCACTCGTGCACCAGGAAGCGGCCCACCGCGCGGACCGCCCGGCGTGGCCGGGTGAGCACGGGATCCGGGGCGGGACCGAAGGCGGACCAGGGATCCGTCGGCGGCGTACCCTCGGTGGGCGTGTCCTTTCCGGCGGTCGCGCCGGCGGTCGCGGCCCCGCCCTCGTCGGGCCGCTCGGGCCGGTCGGCGCCGCCGGTGGTCCCGTGCGCGTCGGACTGCTCGGTCGTCATGCCGCCGACGCCTCCTTGTCGAGCTGCCGGCGCAGGAAGGCGATGTCCGCCGCCTGACCCTCGACGCCGCCCGGCGTCTCCACGATGACCGGCGCACCGGCCGCCCGGATGACCGCCACCACCAGCTCCGGGTCGATGGTGCCGCCGTCGAGGTTGTCGTGCCGGTCCTGCCCCGAGTTGAAGGCGCCCTTGGAGTTGTTCGCGTGGATCAGGTCGATCCGGCCGGTGATCGCCTTGATCCGGTCCACCAGGCCCAGCAACTCCTCGCCGCCCGCGTGGGCATGGCAGGTGTCGAGGCAGAAGCCCACCTCGTAGTCGCCGAGCGCGTCCCAGAGCCGGGCCAGCGCGTCGAGGCGGCGGGCGCAGGCGCTGTCGCCGCCGGCGGTGTTCTCGATCAGGACCGGAAGCGGGAAGCCACCGGATTCCGCCGCGTACGCGAAGGTCTTTCGCCAGTTGTCGAAGCCGACGGCGACGTCGTCCCCGGCGTTGACGTGGCCGCCGTGCACGATCAGCCCCTTGGCCCCGATGGCCGCCGCCGCCGTGGCGTGGGCGAGGAGCAGCTTGCGGCTGGGGATCCGGATCCGGTTGTTCAGCGTGGCCACGTTGATGACGTACGGCGCGTGCACGTAGAGGTCGACGTCAGCACCGCGCAGCCGCTCCGCGTCCTCCCGGGCCTTCGGGGCCTTCCATCCCTGGGGATCGGCGAGGAAGAACTGCACGGCCTCGGCGTCCCGGGCGGCCGCCTCGGCCAGAGGGTCGGTCGGATCGACGTGGGCTCCGATTCGCATGCACGGCAGCCTACGTCGCGCCTCCGACGAGCGGGGAGACCGCGTGCGCCAACGCCGGCATCGAGGCCGTCCGCACCGGGTACGGGCGGCGTCACCAGTGGGCCAGGCGGTCGTTGTCCGAGGTGGGATCGACGGTCGACGCTCCACCAGGGCGCGGTCCACAGGCGCCCGGGTGCAGCGGAAGACCCCCGGAAACGGGACGCCCCGCCGTGCGGCCCGGCACGACGGGGCGGGATCCGTCCGACTCGTCACACCGACCGGCTGGGCCCGGACACGGCAAGCACGCACGGCAGGCACGACAGCCGGCAAATTCTTCCAATTCCCCCTACAGGTGACGAGACCGGTTGTATGGTCAGAGCAGGTGATAACACGATAAAGCTCCGCGGGGCGTCCTCGATCCAACCTCATCGGTGTGGTCGTTCCTCCCCAGGTCCCACCCAAGGAATGCGGACGGGACGCCCCGCGGCCCCGTGGACAGGGGTCCACCACCGGCACGCGACGCCGGAGGTGGGCCCCTGCCGCCGCGCCCGGGCACCGCGCACGACCGGCCCGGGCATGATCGTTCGGACCGGGTATCCTGGTCCGGTTGTCCGCGCCCGGCCGGGTTCCCCCGATGCCGGTCACGGGCCACGACGCACGACCTCCTGCCACGGAAGGACCGTGGCCGCTTAGCCCACAGGAGGTGAGCACGTCTTGCGTCATTACGAGATCATGGTGATCCTCGACCCCAGCCTCGAGGAGCGCACCGTCGCCCCGTCGCTCGACACGTACCTGAACGTGATCCGGACCGCGGGTGGCTCGGTGGAGAAGACCGACGTGTGGGGCCGCCGGCGCCTCGCGTACGAGATCAACAAAAAGGCCGAGGGCATCTACGCCGTCGTCGACCTCCAGGCGACGCCGGAGGCGGTGGCCGAGCTGGACCGTCAGCTCCGACTCAACGAGTCGGTGCTGCGCACCAAGGTCATTCGCCCGGAGATGCGCTGAGCATCAGTCCCGACACGTCCGGATCAAGCCTCATCGACGGTGTCGGAGGGCTCTGAGAGCCTGTAGGGCACAGAGATGAGTGCGCGAGGAGATGGTCATGGCAGGAGACACCACCATCACGGTCATCGGCAACCTGACCGATGACCCCGAGTTGCGGTTCACCCCCTCCGGGGCGGCGGTCGCCAAGTTCCGGGTCGCCTCGACGCCCCGCTTCATGGACAAGGCGTCCGGCGAGTGGAAGGACGGCGAGCCGCTGTTCCTCTCGTGCACGGTCTGGCGGCAGGCCGCCGAGAACGTCGCCGAGTCGCTGCAGCGCGGCGCCCGGGTGATCGTGTCCGGCCGGCTGCGTCAGCGGTCGTACGAGACTCGCGAGGGTGAGAAGCGCACCGTCATCGAGCTGGAGGTCGACGAGATCGGCCCGTCGCTGCGCTACGCCACGGCGAAGGTGCAGAAGATGTCCCGCTCGGGTGGCGGTGGCGGCTTCGGTGGCGGTGGTGGCCAGGGTGGCGGCGGAGGCAACTTCGACGACCCCTGGGCCTCGGCTGCCCCGGCTCCCTCGCGCGGTGGTTCGGGCGGCGGAAACTTCGACGAGGAGCCCCCGTTCTAATGGCGCCGAGCGCCCGCGATCGCAAACCAGGAGCAAGAACAATGGCCAAGGCTGCGGCACTTCGCAAGCCAAAGAAGAAGGTGAACCCGCTCGACAAGGACGGGATCACCTACATCGATTACAAGGACACCGCGCTGCTGCGCAAGTTCATCTCCGACCGCGGCAAGATCCGCGCTCGGCGGGTGACCGGCGTGACCTCGCAGCAGCAGCGGCAGATCGCCCGTGCGGTCAAGAACGCCCGCGAGATGGCGCTCCTGCCGTACACGGCTACGGCCCGCTGAGAGGAGGCACCGACATGAAGATCATCCTGACTCAGGAGGTGTCCGGCCTCGGTGCCCCGGGCGACATCGTCGAGGTGAAGGACGGCTACGGCCGTAACTTCCTGCTGCCGCAGGGCTTCGCGATCGCCTGGACCAAGGGCGCGGAGAAGCAGGTCACGGTCATCAAGCGGGCCCGCTCGGCCCGGGAGATCCGCGACCTCGGCCACGCCAACGAGGTCAAGGCCCAGATCGAGGGCCTGAAGGTCAGCCTGAAGGCCCGCGCCGGCGACGGCGGTCGGCTCTTCGGCTCGGTCACCCCGGCCGAGGTCGTCGACGCCGTCAAGGCGGCCGGCGGCCCGGCTCTGGACCGTCGCCGGCTGGAGCTGCCCGGTCACATCAAGTCGATCGGCCACTACCCGGTCAGCATCAAGCTGCACCCCGAGGTGACCGCCAAGTTCGACCTGAACGTCGTCCAGGGCTGACACCCGACAGCACGACGGAAGGGCCCGCACCGGATTCCCGGTGCGGGCCCTTCCGCATCTCCCCTTTGGACAATGGGGCGGTCGGGGCCAGGTTTTGCCCCGGAAATTTGCTGTCCACAGGCTGGGGATTGCGTAACCGCAGGTCAGGGCCGGTTGGGTCGGGAATTCCCAACACTTGTCCACACCCCTGTGCACACCCTGCACACATGCCGGCCGTCCGGCGTCCACAGGTTGTCCCGAGGCTCGTCCACCGGCATGGTTGAGGGCCTGACCTCGGGTTCCGTATCGTGGTGCCCCGACCGTCCGGCGGTGGCCCCCCGATCGACCGGAGGGTCGCCGGGGCTGCCAGGCCCCGCGGTAGAGCTGGATTCGATCCGACGCAGCGAGGGGGGACCGTGTCGGTCACCGACGACAGGCGTACGGAGCGGACCGGCGGGGAACCGCCCGCGCCGGCGCAGCGGGACACGCAGTTCGACAAGACCCCGCCCCAGGACGTGGCCGCCGAGCAGTGCGTCCTCGGCGGCATGCTGCTCTCCAAGGACGCCATCGCCGACGTCGTGGAGATCCTGAAGTCCAACGACTTCTACCGGCCGGTGCACGCCACCGTCTTCGACGCGATCCTCGACATCTACGGTCGTGGCGAACCGGCCGACGCGATCACCGTCGCGGCCGCCCTCGCCGATTCCGGCGACCTGGCCCGGATCGGGGGAGCCCCCTACCTGCACACGCTGATCGCCGCCGTCCCCACTGCCGCCAACGCCGCCTACTACGCCCGCATCGTGGGCGAGCGGGCGGTGCTGCGTCGGCTGGTCGAGGCCGGCACCAGGATCGTCCAGCTTGGGTACGGCACCAGCCAGGGCGGCAGCCGGGACGTCGACGACGTCGTCGACCTGGCCCAGCAGGCCGTGTACGAGGTGACCGAGAAGCGGGTCAGCGAGGACTTCGCTGTCCTGGCCGACATGCTGCAGCCGACGCTGGACGAGATCGAGGCGGTGGGTGCCCAGGGCGGGGTGATGACCGGCGTGCCCACCGGTTTCAGCGACCTCGACCGGCTGCTGAACGGCCTGCACCCGGGCCAACTGATCATCGTGGCAGGCCGGCCTGGTTTGGGAAAATCGACCGCAAGTATGGACTTTGCCCGAAATGCGTCCATTCGCTACAACCAGGCGTCGGCGATCTTCTCCCTGGAAATGAGCAAGGTCGAGATCGTCATGCGACTCCTCTCGGCCGAGGCGCGCGTACCGCTGCACGTGCTGCGCAGCGGCCAGCTCTCCGACGACGACTGGACCAAGCTGGCCCGCTGCATGGGCGAGATCAGCGAGGCGCCGCTCTTCGTCGACGACACGCCGAGCATGAACCTGATGGAGATCCGGGCAAAGGCGCGGCGACTCAAGCAGAAGCACGACCTCAAGCTGATCGTGGTCGACTACCTGCAGCTGATGACCTCGCCGAAGCGCACCGAGAGCCGGCAGCAGGAGGTCGCCGACCTCTCCCGTGGCCTCAAGCTGTTGGCCAAGGAGGTCGAGTGCCCGGTGATCGCGGTGAGTCAGCTGAACCGTGGCCCCGAACAGCGCACCGACAAGCGACCCCAGTTGTCCGACTTGCGTGAGTCCGGGTCGATCGAGCAAGATGCCGACGTTGTACTTCTTTTGCACCGCGACGACTACTACGACAAGGAGTCGCCGCGGGCCGGAGAGGCGGACTTCATCGTGGCCAAACACAGGAATGGCCCGACCGACACCGTGACCGTCGCCGCCCAGCTGCACCTGTCCCGCTTCGTCGACATGGCCATCGTCTGACCCGCCCCGCCCGCGAACCGTCGCCGGCGAGCGGGCGTGAGGGTTAGCCGAGCAGAGGGAACCGACCGGCCGCTTCGCCCAGATCCCGCCGATCGCGGTCGGTGAGCGGCAGCCGGCCGGTGGCCTTGAGCAGGTACTCCCGATCGTCCTAGCCGTTCGGCCGGACCGCGCCGTCGCTCAGCAGGCCGTCCACGGTGGCCACGGCGACGCCGAGGGCGACCGCGCCGGGCGGGGGTGCGTCCGGCAGGTCGACCACCAGGTCGAGGTGGTGGACGACGGCTTCGGTGGTGAGGGTGGCCAGCAGATCCGGTACGGCGATGACGTGGCCCTGGGTGGCGACGCTGCCGTGCGGGTCGGTGCCGTGCACGGCTGCGCCGGCCGCGCGGACGGCGGCCGGGGCCGTGTCGCACCAGAGCCGGACCACCCCGCTGGGGCGCTCGAACGCGGCGGTGGAGCGTGAGCGTCGCACAGGACGATCGGCTGGGCACCTCGCGCGGCGGGCGGCTGGGTGGGCCGGGGCGTGGGCCCCGGCCCGCACCGGTCAGTCGAAGAGTTCGCCGAGGAAGCCTTGGCGCTTCTTGCGCTTGTAGTGGCCGTGGTAGCCGTAGTGCCCGCCGTGGCCGTACGCGGGCTGCGCGTAGCCCTGGCCAGGCGGCGGAGGGGGCGGCGGGACGGCGCCGTACCCGGGCTGGTGCGGGGCGGCGGTGGGCGGCGGGGCGTAGCCGCCGGTGGCCGGTGCTGCCTGCGGCGCGGCTTGCTGCCGGTTCCAGTTCGCCTCGGCCTCGAACAGCTTCTCGAGTTCGCCGCGGTCGAGGAAGATGCCGCGGCACTCGCCGCACTGGTCGATGATCACTCCGCTGCGCTCGTACTGGCGCATTTCTCCGTGACATTTCGGGCAAGTGAGCTGCATGACATCGACGGTACCCGGTGGGCTCACGCGGTGGCGGTCAGCGCGTCCGTCACCTCGTCGTCGGAGACCTCGTGGAAGTCGTCGTAGTACGCCCCGACCGCCATGAAATCGGGCGGCGTCTCCAGAATGACCACCTGGTCCGCCTCGGCGGCCAGCATCTCGTACGCCTGGTCCGAGCCGACCGGCACGGCCACGACGACCCGGGCGGCGCCCAGGTGGCGGGCGACCTGCACGGCGGCGCGGGCGGTGGCCCCGGTGGCCAGCCCGTCGTCGGCGATGACCGCGGTACGCCCGTTCAGGTCGAGCGGCGGGCGGCCGGTCCGGTAGCGGCGCTCCCGGCGGTCGAGTTCGGCCTGTTCGCGCTGCCGTACCTCCGCCTTGTCGGCGTCGCTGAGCCGGTCGGCGACCATCTCGTTGAGCACCTGCACCCCGCCCGGGCCGAGCGCGCCGTACGCCACCTCGGGCGCCCACGGCACGCCGAGCTTGCGGACCACCAGCACGTCCAGCGGCGCGCCGAGCCGTTCCGCGATCACCCGAGCGACATGTACGCCGCCGCGGACCAGACCGAGCACGATGACGTCGGGCCGCCCGGCGAGGTCGGTGAGCCGGTCGGCGAGCATTCGACCCGCCTCGGCCCGGTCGCGATAGGTGGTCATGTCCTCAGGTCTACGCCCTTGCGGCGGGTCGCGTGGCGGAAGTTGCCCGAAAGCCGGGCAGGCGGAGGCCGGCCGCGGCCAGTGCGGGGGCCCAGACCAGCAGGGCGATCGGGTAGAGCAGGTAGCCGAAGCGGGTCGACGGCATCAGCAGGATCGCCGCGAGCAGCCCGTACCCGCAGATCAGCGCGGTGGTCGCGGCGGTGCGCGGCGGACGGCGGAGGAGTTGGACGGCGATCGCCACCCCCGCCGCGATCAGCAGGGCGGCGGCGACGACCCGGCCGGCGGGCAGCGCGGTGGCGATGAGGTGGCCGGGGAACGGCGACTGCGCGGGGCTGGTCACCAGGCCGTGCCCGAGCGGGAAGCGCAGCACGTTCTCGACCAGGGCGTCCCGGTCGACCAGCAGCGCGGGGAGCAGCGCGAGAACCGGCAGCCCGAGCGCCCCGAGGGCGGCGCGGACGCCGGCCCGGCGGGTGGCGGCCCAGCAGACCAGCACGACCGCCACCGGCCAGGCGAAGAGTTTCAGCGCGCCGGCCGCGCCGACCGCCAGACCGGCCCGACCGGGTCGGTCGGCCGCGGCGAGGGCCAGCGCGAGCAGGCAGAGCGCGAGTACGGGCAGGTCGTCGCCGCCGGTCGCCAGGGTGAGGGCGCACACGGGCAGCGCGGTGGCCGCTTGTATGCCCCGGAGCACGGCGCGGCCCCGGGCGGGCGTGGCCGGGTCGGGTGTGGTCCGCAGCGTGGCCACCGCGGCGGCCAGCAACGCGGCGGTGACCAGGGCGAACCAGATCCGCGCGTCGGTCCACCAGCCGTCGGCGGCGGCCCGGGGCAGCCCGAACAACGCCATCCCGGGCTGGTACGGGGTGTAGCCGAGCAGCTGTTCCGCCGGTGGCAGCGCGGCGATCGCGTCGTGGCCCAGGTAGGGGGTGCCGTGTTCGGCGAGCCGGATGCCGGCGTGCTCGACCACCACCACCTCCTCCTGTGCCCGGTCGGTGCGCCCGGCCGCCCGCTGGACGCTCTGTGCCACGAGGGGCAGGAGCGCCGTGGTGGCCCAGGCGAACCCGGTCACCGCCCAGCGGGCGCGGAGCCCGGCGAGTGTCGGGTCGGGGTGGCGGCGCCGAGCGAGGAGTTGGCCGGCCACGACGAGCGCCGCCAGCGCGTATCCGGCGGTGGCGAGGGCCCCCCAGGCCCGGTGCGGGGCCAGGGTGGAGGTGGCGGCGGTGACCCCGGCGAAGGCGGCCGAGAGGGAGTAGAGGCCGAGGTCGAGGGCGAGGCCGCCGGCCGCGGAGTCGATGGCCGTCCAGCGCCGGGTGGCGGTGGCGGGCCGGTCGGGGTCGGCGGTCACGCTGGCCAGTCTGGCAGACGGCCGCCGCGACGCCCATCCGCCCACGTCGTGCTCCTCGTCCCCGCCCCGCCCGCTTGCAGATCTTGGACAGTATCCGTTCACAGTGGACGGCAACTCTTCAAGATCTGAGAGACGATCGTGCGGCCGGGGTACCGCGGATCAGTGGCGGCTGGCGTCATCGGCGATCTGGGCTGCGGTGGAGCCGGCGACGGCCGTCCGAGCGCGCCCGCCCGAGCGGCGACCCGGCAGGCGGATCACGGCGCCCGCGTCGTGCAGCGGTGGCGCGAGGGCACCCGGTCGCCCGCCTGCCCCGCGCTGGAGGGCGGCGAGCAGCGCGCCGGCCGGCAGCGGACGGGCGAAGAGGTGTCCCTGCCCGGCGGAGCAGCCCAGCTCCCACAGCGCCCGGCGCTGCGGTTCGTTCTCCACGCCCTCGGCGACCACGATCAGATCGAGGCTGCGGCCCAGGTCGAGGGTGGAGCGGATCACGGCGGCGGCCTCGGCCGCACCCTCCATCGCGGTGACGAAGCTGCGGTCGATCTTCAGCTCGTGTACGGGAATGCGGGAGAGCAGCGAGAGCGAGGAGTAGCCGGTGCCGAAGTCGTCGAGGGCCAGCCGTACGCCGGCGTCGCGCAGCCGGCTGAGCACCCGGTCCACCACGTCGAGCTGGCTCAGCGTCAGGGTCTCGGTCAGCTCCAGCACCAGCCGGTCCGGGGGCAGGTCGTGTGCCCGCAGCCGGGCCAGCACCGCCCCGGGGAAGCGGGCGTCGAGGAGGCTGCGGGGCGACACGTTCACCGAGACCGGCAGGTCGAAGCCGGCCGCCCGCCAGCCGCCGGCCGCGATCAGCGCCTGGTCGAGGATCGCCTCGGCGAACGCGGGCAGCAGCCCGGAGCGTTCCACCGCCTCGATGAAGCGCAGCGGGTCGATCATGCCGTGCGTCGGGTGGTGCCAGCGGGCCAGCGCCTCCGCGCCGATCACCTCGCCGCTGCCCAGGTCGACGATCGGCTGGAAGTTGACGATGAACTCGTGGTCGGCGACCGCGCGGGACAGTTCGCCGCCGAGGGTGAGCCGGCCCAGGTCGGCGGTGTCCCGGGTCGGGGCGTACGTGGAGGTCCGCCGGCCGGACCGCTTCGCCTGGTACATCGCCACGTCGGCGCGGCGCAGCAGCTCGGGCATCCCGCCGCTGGCCGGCGCGACGGCGATGCCGCCGCTGGCCTCCACGCTGATCCGCATGCCGTCCAGGTCGATCGGCTCGTGCAGGGCGGCGAGCAGCGTGTCGGCCCGGTGCGCGGCCACGGCCGGAGCGGGCAGCCCGCGCAGCAGGACCGCGAACTCGTCGCCGCCCAGCCGGGCCACCAGGTCGTCCGGGCGGGCCGCGCCGCGCAGCCGGTCGGCGACCTGCATCAGTACGCGGTCGCCGGCGCCGTGCCCGAGGGTGTCGTTGACCTCTTTGAAGTGGTTGAGGTCGATCAGCACCAGGGCCGTGACACCCGCGGCGTGCTGGGTGGTCAACTGCTCGGTGCCCTCGTCGAGCAGGTGACGCCGGTTGGAGAGCCCGGTCAGGGCGTCGTGGGTGGCGGCGTACGCGTTTTCCTCGGCGATCCGGGCCAGCTCGGCGTACGCCTGGGCGTTGCGGACCGCGGTGCAGAGCGCGGAGGCGAAGGTACGCAGGGTGTACTGCTCTCGCTCGGAGAGCTCGACCGGCCCGGCGAACCGGAGCCGGAGCCAGCCGACGTTGACCGAGCGGTCATGCCCTTCCAACGCCGCCGGGATGATCGTGCCGTCCACGGTGCTGGTCTCGTGAGTCGCACCGTCGTATGCGATGCCGCCGGTGCCGCCGCGGACCGTGCGATCGCCCGCGCGCAGCTCGATCTCGACCTCGTCGGCGGAGAAGAGTTCGGCGGCCCGGGTGACGGCGGTGGTGAGCACCTGATCGAGGCCGACCACGTTGAGCGCGTCAGTGGTCTGGGCCAGCCGCTGCCAGGCCTGTTGCTCGGTGCGCGCGCGGATGCGGGTCGAGTACGCCAGGTGCAGGCTGAGCACCAGTGGCGGTATGGCGAGCAGCATCCGGGGGTCGGCCGACAGGATGACCAGGGTGCACACGGTGACCACGAACCGGACGGCGAAACCCGCGATTCTCAGGTCGAGGTTGGCGCGGAACTGACGTCGCACCTCGGTGCCGGAGGCGAGGGCGATGACCGGGATGGCCAGCAGGTCGTCGACGAGCGCGACGACGAGGTAGGCGACGCCGAGCGGCACCAGCATGCCCAGCGGCTGATGGGGTGGCCACGTCCAATTCCCCAGAGCGAGCACGTAGCCGGCGCCAGCGGCGACCAGAACGTTCTTGCCCACCCCGAAGAGGACCTTGATGGGCGACAACCGGAGTGAGGCGAGGGCGATGCCTACCGCAGTGCAGAGCACCACCCAGTGGACAGACATGATCGCGGCGCCGATGACGATCGCCGTTTCGTTCCAACTGATCGACTGTGTCGTGGATCGGATCCGTATCCGTGCCTTGACGAGGGTGCCGACCACGATCATGAAGGTCAGCATGACGAGGGTGGCGACGTCGTACGCCGTCCTCGGGAGGTCCTTAAAAAGAGCGGCGGGTAGTGACACGAGCATAACGACAGCGGCCACCACGACTACGAGACCGACTAGCAGCCGCAGCCGCCCATCGGTCTCGATCTCACGTCGCTGGGAAAGAATCACGCCGCTCCCAGATGCTGCGCCGGCTGTGGCAGGAGCCTACTCCGCGCCGCCGGCGTTCTGAACCCGCTTTCAGTTCCAGTCGGTACCGCGCATCTTCCTGCCTCCTTCCGACTGTCTTTCGCCGGCCTTCGTGGTGTTTAAGAAGCTGGAAGGCAGCTTAAGAGTGGGGTGGGTCGGTTCAGAAGGCATAAATGTCGGTATGCGCAATATTAGCCAACATTGTGCCGCTATATGACGTTCTGTCCTCCCGGTTGTGCAGAGCGGAGTTGGCTGGATCCCAAGCGTGCCCGGCTGGTCGCCGACCGCGACGGACGCATGTGAAATTCTGCCTCTAGCCTGCCAGATTCATCAGCCCCACGTACTTCCAGCGTCCTTCGCGCGGCACTCGGGTAGATAGGAAAGTCGGAGCTGCCACCGATGCCCCCTCCGCACCGAGGGCCCCGGGCCTTAGACAATGGTCGGTAAACTGCACGGTGCGATCGGGTCGAGGTGCAGTGAAACCGGAGTCGTCCCTCGTGGAAATTCAGGTCCTCGGTGGCCTCACGGCGCGGATCCAAGGGCGGATCCTGCGTCTCGGGACGCCAAAGCAGCAACTCGTTCTGGCCATGCTCGCCCTGCACACCGGCCGGTTGGTCACGGTCGATCAGATGGTGGACGAGTTGTGGCCCGAGAATCCGCCACGCTCCGCCGTTCCCAATGTCCGTACCTATGCCGCCAATCTGCGTCGGAGCCTCGAGTCCGTCGCTTGTGGGCGGGTAACTATCGTCCGGGAGCAGGGCGGATACCGCCTACCACTGGACGAGAGCCGGGTCGACCTCATGCGTTTGTCGGCGCAGTGGCTTCGGGCGCGGAAGTTGGCCGACGCGGGTGACAGGCCACGGGCAGGCGAGTTGCTCGGGCGTGTGGTCGACGCCTGGCAGGAACCCCTGCTCGTCGGGCTGCCGCTAGGCCCTGCACTGCTCGCTCGACGGGAGAACGTGGATCGGGAACGGCAGTTGGCCGTCGAGTTCCTGGCCGACCTCCACCTGCGGGCCGGTCGCGCCGACCTCGCCGTCCCCCTCCTCCGCGCCCATGCGTCCCAGCAGCCCATACGGGAGCCCGCCCAGGGTCTGCTCATGCGCGCCCTCATCCAGGCCGACGATCTCAGCGGTGCGGTCGCCGTCTACCAGGCCACCAGGAATGCCCTGGCCGAGCAGTTGGGCGTGCTGCCCGGAGCCGAGCTGGAACAGCTCCGGCGACAGGCGGTTGGCGCCCGGCGGACGGTTCGGGAGCGGGCTCCATCTGCAGGATTGGAGGCGGCCGGGCGGTCCGACGACCAAGCCCGACCCGCCAACTGGATGCCCCGGGCCGCGCCGGACTTCGTCGGTCGCCGCGAGATCGTCGAGCGGATGCTCGCCGAGATTGCCGCCGAGGATGAAGCGACTCCGGCGATCCGGCTGATCGACGGGATGGCGGGCTGCGGGAAGACGACGCTGGCCGTACATCTGGCTGCCCGCCTTGCCAACCGCTACCCCGACGGTCAGTTGTTCGTCGACCTGCATGGGCACTCAAAGGGGGCGCCGGTTCAGCCCGCCGCGGCGCTGGTCATCCTGCTCCGGCAGTTGGGAGTTCCGGCCGGCCGGATACCCAGTGATCTGTCGGACCGGATGGAGACGTGGCAGCGGGAACTGGCGATCCGCAGAGTCGTGGTCGTCCTGGACAACGCAGCGGACAGTGGTCAGGTCGAGCCACTGCTACCCACCTTCGGCGGGTGCGTCGTCTTCGTGACCAGCCGGCGCCGCCTCCTGACTCTCACGGCGCGCCTTCCGGTGTCGCTTCCGGTGCTGGCCGAGCCCGAAGCGCTGAGCCTTCTCACCGCACTCGTCGGCGAGGATCGGATCAGAGCCGATCTTGAGGCCGCGACGGACCTGGTGCGCATCTGTGGTTGCCTGCCGCTGGCCATCCGGCTGGCTGGCACGCGGCTCGCTCACCGGCCCGCCTGGAGCATGTCCGACATGGTTCGCCGGCTCGTCGGCAAGCCGGCCTTCCTGCCTCAGTTGCAGGCCGAAGACCGGACCGTGGTCGAGGCGTTCGCCGAGTCGTACGAGCCGCTTAGCGACCCGGCCAAGCGGGTCTTCAGGTCGTTCGGACTGGCCGCCGGGAGTCATCTCGACGCGGCGATGATCGGTGCCCTCGCGGATGTTTCGGTGGACGTGGCGGCCGAGTTGGTGGACGAACTCGTCGATCGTCATCTGGTGGAGGAGATCGCCGCCGGACGCTACCGCCTCCATGACCTGATGCGGCAGTACGCTTTTGAGTTGAGCCTGCAGACGGACTCTGAAACAACTCGAAGAGCGTCGGTGGCAGGCCTCTTGGACCACCTCGTGCACTCGGTGGTGAAGGTTTCCGCGTCGATTGACGAGCAGCGGCTGGTCAGTCAGCAGCTTCGCCTGGCCTGCCCCCTACGCCCCGACCTCCTGTCCGGCCGACGGCCCGGCGACCTGGAGTGGTTGGACGAGCAGCGACTCAACCTGGACGCCCTGGTCCGGCAGGCCGCGCAGGAGGGCCACGAGACACTGGCGTGGCAGTTGGCCCGCGCCGCTTGGCGGTTCTTCTACACGCGTGGCTATTTCGACGATATCTCGGCGACTCATCGGGAAGGGCTGGCCGCAGCGGATCGGGCGGGCGATCGGCACGCAGTCGCCCTCATGCACAACTACCTCGCCTCGGCGTGCGTACGCACCGGCGCATACCACGAGGCGTTGGCGCATTTGAACGCGGTGGTGTCGATCCGGGCAGACCTCGGCGATGTCGACGGAACGAACCGGGCGCGGGTGAATCTGAGTGTCGTCTACTGGCTTACCGGTCGGCTACGGGAGTCCCTGGAGATCAACATGTCGATGCTGCGTGTCGGCGTGCTGGACAGCCTCCCCGTGCTGCCCAACCTCGGTCTCACGCTCAGATGCCTCGGCCGGTACGAGGAATCCATGGCGATTCATCGCCTGCATCTCTTTCTCGCTCGGGCCAGGCAGGATCACTTCCATATGTCCAACGCACTCGGTCATCTAGGCGGGGTCCGCTATCGCCTTGGCGAGAGTACGCAGGCGGAGCGCCTGCTCCACGCGTCCCTTGCCCTGCGCGATCGCGATGGTCACCAGTACGCCAGGGCGGAGACACTCAGCGACCTCGCCGGGGCGTATCGACAGCTCGGCCGATATGACGAAGCCATGCGGAACCACCATGCGGCTCTCGAGGCCGCCGCCAACTCTGGCGAACGCCACGTGCAGGCCGAGGCGCGCAACGAGCTGGCGATGACGCTCCGGGCAATGGGGCGCTTCGAGGAATCAGCGGCGACGTACCGGGAAGCGCTCGACATCGCCACCCGCATCGCCCATCCCTACGAGCAGGGTCGGGCGCTCAACGGAATTGCCGAGCACCTCGTCGCCGTCGATCCCGCGGAGGCACGGCGGTACTGGCGGCGGGCACTCGCCGTCTTCGAGCGGATGGGTGTCCCCGAGCGGCACGAGGTTCGCCGGCGCCTCGCCGAGGGTGCCTCTGACCAGGCGTGACGCGCCTTATCGATTTCTTATCGCGGTGCCCGCTACCGTCCTACGCGTGTCGGCCGAACGGGGGCGGTCCAGCCGTGGAGCGGGACCCGGTCGACGAGACGCCCGCCGTCAGGGTTCCCCCAGCGACTCGACGGCGGGTGGCTGAGGGAGGAGTGCCGCGTCGCGCCACGGCACCCGAGCGCGGCGCTCCTCCCCACCGACGGCAATGACCACCGACGGCAATGACCATCGCCGGCCACGACCCGGCGACGGACACGACCCAGTGCCGGACACGACCCGGCGACGGGTACGACGTGCTCGGAACGTCGTACCCAATGGATAGGCTCGTGGCCGTGACCGATCCCGCGCAGCTCACCCACGTCGACGCGGCCGGTGCGGCCCGGATGGTCGATGTCTCCGCCAAGCCGGTCTCCGGCCGGCTCGCGGTCGCCGCCGGCCGGCTCCGCACCACGCCCGAGGTGGTGGAGCTGCTGCGCCGCGACGGCCTGCCCAAGGGCGACGCGCTCGCGGTCGGCCGGCTCGCCGGGATCATGGGCGCGAAGCGGACCCCCGACCTGATCCCGCTCTGCCATCCGATCGCCCTGCACGGCGTCACCGTCGACCTGCGGCTCACCACCGACACCGTCGAGATCACCGCGACCGCGAAGACCGCCGACCGGACGGGCGTGGAGATGGAGGCGCTCACCGCCGTGGCCGTCGCCGGGCTCGCCCTGGTCGACATGGTCAAGGCCGTCGACCCGGCGGCCTCCGTGGAGGCGGTACGGGTGCTCCGCAAGGAGGGCGGCAAGACGGGCGAGTGGGTCCGGCCGGAGGACCGGCCGTGATCCGAGCCCGGGTGATCGTCGCCTCCAACCGGGCCGCCGCCAGGGTGTACGCGGACACCAGCGGCCCGCTGCTCGTCGCCGGCCTGCGCGAGCTGGGCTGCGAGGTCGACGAGCCGATCGTGGTGCCGGACGGCGAGCCCGTCGGCGCGGCGCTGCGGGCCGCCCGCGACGAGGGCGTCGACGTGGTGCTGACCAGCGGCGGCACGGGCATCACCCCGACCGACCGGACCCCGGACGTGACCCGGGCCCTGCTCGACTACGAGATCCCCGGCATCGCCGAGGCGATCCGGGCGTACAGCCGCGACACCGTGCCCACCGCCGCCCTGTCCCGGGGGCTGGCCGGGGTGGCCGGCCGGATGCTGGTGGTGAATCTGCCCGGCTCGCGGGGCGGGGCGAAGGACGGGCTGGCCGTGCTCGGGCCGATCCTGCGGCACGCCGTCGACCAGCTCCGTGGCGGTGACCACTGACCACGCAGCGCCCTGGAGCCGTCGGCCGCCGTCCCGGCGATAGGCTCGCCGGATGAGCGAGCGTCAGCGAGCGAATCATCAGCGCAGTGCCGTGGTGCCTCATGACGGCACGGAGCGCAGCGGAGTGCCGGCATGAGCACGGAAACCGCCGCCGCGGCGGCACAGGTCGCCGCGCCACCGCCAGCCGGGTGGGAGGAGGCCCGCTCCCGCGTGTACGCGGTCGGCCTCGCCGCCGCGCTCCCCGCGGTCGAGCGCCCGCTCGGCGACGCCGACGGCCACACCCTCGCCGAGCCGCTGACCACCCGTACCGATCTGCCGGCGTTCCCCACCTCCAGCGTGGACGGCTGGGCGGTGCGCGGGGACGGCCCGTGGCAGGTGGTCGGCCGTGTGCTCGCCGGGCACACCCCGCCCCCGCTGGCCGCCGACGGCACCACCGCCGAGATCGCCACCGGCGCGATGGTCCCGGAGGGCACCACGGCGATCCTGCGGATTGAGGAGTCGACCCGGACCGCGGACGGCCGGGTAGCCGGCACGCCGCGCCCGACGCCCGAGTGGCGCGAGCCGGGCGAGGAGGCGTACGCCGGGGAGGAGCTTGTGCCAGCCGGCACGCCCGTCGACCCGGCGCTGATCGGCCTGGCCGCCTCCTGCGGGCACGACACGCTGCGGGTCCGTCGCGCGCCGCGCGCCGCGCTCCTGGTCTTCGGCGACGAGCTGCTGACGTCCGGCCCGCCCGGCGCGGGCCGGGTCCGCGACGCCCTCGGCCCGACGGTGCCCGCCTGGCTGCGCCGCTACGGCTGCCAGGTGCGCCCGGACGACGTGGTCGGCCCGGTGGCCGACACCTTGCCCGCCCACGTGGCGGCCCTGCGCGGCGCGCTCGCCGACGCCGATCTGGTCTGCACCACCGGCGGCACCATGCACGGCCCGGTCGACCACCTGCACCCGGCGCTGGCGGAGCTCGGCGCCGACTACGTGGTCAACACGGTGGCGGTGCGCCCGGGTTTCCCGATGCTGCTGGCCCGGCTGGTGGACGGCGACGGCCGGGTCCGGTTCGTGGCCGGGCTGCCGGGCAACCCGCAGTCGGCCGTCGTCGCGCTGGTCTCGCTGGTCGCGCCCCTGCTCGCCGGTCTGGCGGGCCGGCCGATGCCGGTGCTGCCGCAGGCCACCCTCGCCGAGCCGATCCCCGGTCGGGGCGACTACACGCATCTCGCCCTGGTCCGGCTGGACCGGGCCGCCGGCACCGCCCACCCGGTGCGCCACGTCGGCTCGGCGATGCTGCGCGGCCTGGCCGGGGCGGACGGCTTCGCGGTGATCCGCCCGGGCACCAGCGGCGCGGTCGGGGACCGGGTGCCGCTCGTACCGCTGCCCCTGCTCCCCGGGGAGCGGGCTTGGTGAGCGCGAGGAGTGAGCCGGGGTTGCGAGCCCCGCAGTCGCGAACGAAGGAGGCGCAGTGAGCTCGGCGGAGTCCATCGTCATCGGCGCGGTGACCGACCGGCCGCTCGACCTGGCCGCGCACGAGGCGGCGGTCGCCGACCGCCGGGCCGGCGCGGTGGTCTCGTTCCAGGGCGTGGTCCGCGACCACGACCACGGCCGCGCGGTCACCCTGCTGGAGTACGAGGGCCACCCCACCGCCGAGGCTGTGCTGCGCGAGGTGGCGGCGGAGATCGCCGCCGACCCGGACGTGTACGCGGTGGCCGTGTCGCACCGGATCGGGCGGTTGGAGATCGGTGACGTGGCCCTGGTGGCGGCGGTCAGCACCGCCCACCGGGCGGCGGCCTTCGCGGCCTGCGCCCGGCTGGTGGACGAGGTGAAGGCGCGGCTGCCGATCTGGAAGCGGCAGGTCTTCGGAGACGGCACCGAGGAGTGGGTGAACTGCCCCTGACCGCCCGCGTCCGCCTCCTCAGGCGGAAGGTCGGCGGGTGGTGAGCTGGGCGGTGCGGACCAGCCGGTCGTGGTAGAACGCCGGTTCGGCGCCCGGTCGCCAGGGCAGGGCCGCGACCAGCACGATCAGGGCGATCGCCAACGAGTTTTCCATCAGCGCGCCGAGCAACCCGTCCTGGTAGTGGGACACCTCGGGGAGCTGGTGCTCGTACGGCCAGATCGGCGAGACCAGGAAGAGCAGGTAGAGCGTGAGGGCGCCGGCGCCGTGCCGCAGGCCGGTGAGCGTCGGGTACCAGATCGGCGGCCGTAGCGCCGGCACGCCGCCGGTGGGTGGTGCCGCGGTGCCCCGGGGCAGTAGTCCACGGCTCGCCTCGCGGCGGCGTACCGCGGCGTCGGCCAGCACGATGATCGCCGGGATGACCCAGACCAGGTGGTGCGACCAGGAGATCGGGCTGATCACGTTGGCGGTCAGCCCGACCAGGGTGAACGCGGTCAGCTCGTCGCCGTCGGCCCGGGCGCTGGCCGCCCGGGACAGCCCGAGCGCCAGCACCAGCACCGCGAAGGCCGACCAGAGCAGGCCGGGTGTCTCGATTGAGTCGTAGAGCCGGGCGAGCAGGCCCGCGAGCGACTGGTTGGCGGTCATGTCGGCAGCGCCGACCCGTTCGGTCTGCCAGAGCACACCGGTGAAGTACGCCCGCGACTCCGGCTCGACCAGCACGAAGGTCCCGAGGGTCACGCTGATGGTGGTGCCGACGGCGACCATCGCCGCGCGCCACTGCCGGGTGATCATCAAGTACGCGATGAACAGCGCCGGGGTGAGCTTGACCGCGGTGGCCAGGCCGATGCCGACCCCGGCCCACGCGCCGCTGTAGACGAACCGGGCCGGTGCCGAGTCGGCGGTCTCGTGATGGGTGCCTCGCTTCGCCCGCCAGCGCAGGCCGACCAGGTCCGCCATGATCAGTGCGAAGAGCAGCAGGTTGACCTGGCCGTAGCCGAGGGTCTCGCGGGACGGCTCGATGGCGAGGGCCATCGGCGTGGCGATGCCGACGGTGAACCAGAGCGACCAGCCCAGCCGGTCGACGATCGGGCGCAGCAGCGCGGCCAGCACGACGGCGAGCGCGGCGATGCTGGCCAGCGCGTTCAGCCAGCCGGAGGCCTCGACCGGCAGCCAGGACATCGGCAGCATGACCAGCGCGGCGAAGGGCGGATAGGTGAAGCCCAGGTTCGTCGCGGGTGCGATGAAGTTGTACAGCTCGTTGCCGCTCGCCCACCACACCACGGCGCCGTGGTAGATCTTCATGTCGAAGAAGTTGTACGGCCGACCGAAGGCACCGATGGCGATCCACGCGGCGTAGGCGACGGCGGCGATGGCACCGGCACGTACGGCTGCTCGGCGATCGATCCCACGCGCCCGGTAGCGGACCCGAGCGAGGCGGTCCGTCCGTCTACCGGCGCTCGCCGGGATGGCGTGGCCACCAGCGTGCCAAGATCGTCCTGCCCGTCCAGGTCCCGCACGGAGCCTAGAACGGTGCCTCACGTTGTTGCCTCCCGCGTTGTGCGACCGTGTCCGATCCCACGCCGGTTTCGACGTTCACCGCGTTAACGGGTCTCGGGCGGTTCAGGTGATTGGTGGGCCTTGCGGGGGGTGGTGGCCGGGTTGGTGCAGCTCAGCCGGGAATTCGGCGGCCGGTCGCCGCCGAGCGGACGGCGATCTTCGCCTCTCGGCGGGCGGTCCGGACCGCGCGCTGCACCGAGCGTCGCGAGTGGTCGATCCGGTGGCCCGCGCGCCAGCGCAGCCCGGGCTTCCCGCCTGTGTCCGCGGCGGCGAGCAGCAGACCGCCGAGCAGCCCGAGATTCTTCAGGAAGTGGACCTGGTTGTGGTTCCGCGCCATCGGGTCGTCCGTGTTCCAGAACGAATGGCCGGCGATCGTGGTCGGCACCAGGGTGCCGGCGAGGATGAGTGCGGCGGGCCGGGCGAACCGTCCGGACGCCAGCATCAGGCCGCCGACGACCTGGGTGGCCGCGTTGGCCCGGATCAGCGCCTCGGTGTCGGTCGGGATCCGGGGATGCAGGCTCTGGATCAGCGGGGCGGCCCGATCGGTGACCGGTTTCGCGGTGGGGACCAGCCGATCAGGGTGCGTGAAGTTGCGGGCGCCGCTGACCACGAAGATGCTGCTCAACATGACGCGGGCGAGAGAACGCACGGGCTTCATGGCTCAGTCATACCGCGTCGCGGCGGTCGCCACGCCCGCAACGCTCGAAAGGGATCGGCCGACGTGGACGTCCGGGCCGGCCGGCCGGCGTACCGATTTTAGCGACCGTCGCGGATGGACGGGGTACGCGCGGTAAGGTCGCGCGGGTGACGACGCTGCGACTGCGACCCGAGGATCCGGCGGACGAGGAACTGGTCGCCCGGGTGCTGGCCGGCGCCTTCGCCCGCCCCGACGTGGCCACGCCGCCGGAGGTGGGCCTGGTCGACGAGCTCCGGCACAGCGACGCCTGGATCCCGGAGCTGGCCATGGTCGCCGAGTACGGCGGCGAGGTGGTCGGCTACGCGTTGCTGACCCGGGTTCGGGTGCTTACCGACGACAGCGCGTACCCGGCGCTGGCGCTCGGCCCGGTGGCGGTCTCGCCACACCGGCGGCGGATCGGGCACGGCACGGCGGTGGTGCAGGCGGCCCTGGACGCCGCCACCGAGCTGGGTGAGCGGCTGGTGGTGGTGCTCGGCGACCCGACGTTCTACCGCCGCTTCGGGTTCAGCCGGGCCGACCGGATGGGGTTGACCAGCCCGTGGTCCGGGCTGGGGGACCCGTGGCAGGCGTTGGTGCTGCCGCCGTCCGTCGGTGACGAGGTCTCGCCACCGTCGGGCGAGGTCGTCTTCCCGCCGCCCTGGTCGAAGGTCTGACTCTCCGAGCCCGGCGAGGCTGGCCAGCTCCGGCGCGAGCCGGCCGACGGCGCACGGCTGCGGCACCGCCACCGGCGGTCAGGCCGGCTGGGTACGCAGGTAACGGCCGAAGTGCGGGACGGTGAAGGCGACGGTGCCCCGCTCGCCGGAATAGATGAGCCCCTTCTTGATCAGCGCGTCCCGGGCCGGGGAGAGGCTGGCCGGCTTACGGCCCAGCGCGCGGGCGATCTCCGCGGTCGGCACCGCCGCGTCCATGTCGTCCCGGCCGCTCTCCTCCCCCTCGACCAGGGACAGGGATGCCATGGCCCGCATGTACTCGCGCTCGGCCGGGGTGGCCCGTTCGAACCGGGAGCCGAAGAAGCCGACGGCCAGTTCGGCCTCCGCCTCGGGCGCGGCGACCCGGACGTCGGCGGCGGCGATCGGCGAGCGCGGCGCGTGGTCCCAGGTGGCCTTGCCGTACGCCTGGACGAAGTAGGGGTAGCCGCCGGACTTCTCGTAGAGCAGGTCGAGGGCCTTCGGCTCGTACTCGACCTCCTCCCGCTCGGCCGGCGCGCAGAGCGCCTGGTCGGCGGCGATCCGGTCCAGCCGGTCGATGCGCTGGTAGCGGAAGAGCCGCTCGGAGTACGACTTGGCGGCGCTGAGTACGGCCGGCAGGTGCGGCAGCCCGGCGCCGACGACGATCAGCGGCGCGCCGAGCTGGGACAGCTCGTGGCAGGCGGCGCAGAGCGCGGAGACGTCCTCCGGCCCGAGGTCCTGCATCTCGTCGATGAAGACGGCGACGCCGGTGCCGACGTCGGTGGCGACCGCTGCGGCGTCGGTGAGCAGCTCGACCAGATCGATCTCGATGTCCCCGGAGTCGGCCCGGCCGCTGGCGGCCGGCACGTCGATCCCGGGCTGCCAGCGGTCGCGCAGCTTCGGGGCCGCCCCGCCGCGGCCGCTGGGCGTGGTGCGCTGGGCGAACGCCTTGAGTACGCCGAGGAAACCGTCGATCCGGTCCGGGGCGCGGTGCCGGGGCGCCAGCTCGCGGACCGCCATGTGCAGCGCGGCGGCGATCGGCCGGCGTAGCGACTGGTCCGGCCGGGCCTCGATCTTGCCGGTGCCCCAGAGGTGGTTGATGGCCTGTGAGCGGAGGGTGTTGAGCAGGACGGTCTTGCCGACCCCGCGCAGGCCGGTGAGCATCAGGCTGCGTTCCGGGCGGCCTCGGGCGATCCGCTCCAGCACCACGTCGAACACGTCCAGCTCGCGTCCTCGCCCGGCGAGTTCGGGCGGACGCTGACCGGCGCCGGGGGCGTACGGGTTGCGGACCGGATCCACGAATCGCACAATATCGGGCCGTCTAGCTGCGAGGCTAGACATCCGTAGACGCGGCTATCGGCGTGTCCTGTCGCTCGACAGAAAACTAGGGCTGTCTAGCGTGGATGCTAGACAGCCCTAGTTTTGGCTACCGCCGGCCGCGCCCCTGGTCAGCGCCGCTTTAGCTGGTCAGGGCCGCTTCAGACAGAGGACGAAGTCGAGGGTGTCCAGCTCGCTGTCGAAGAAGTACCAGTCGGTGTAGCCGTCGACCTTGGCGCACTTCGCCTCGGCGTCCTTCTTGCCGCTGGTCGCGCCGTCGATCCGGCGCAGCACCTGGTACGACTTGGCGCCGCACCCGCTGATCACCAGCTTCGGCTGGTCGGCCGGCCCCTCGTTGCGTACGCACTGGCCCGCCTTCACGAAGCGCGGATCGGTCGAGGACGCCGGGGCCGGCGCGGTGGTCACCGGATCCGCCGGCTCGCTCGCCTGCCCGCTCGGGTCGGTGGTCGCCGAGGCGGACGCAGCCGTCCCGCTCGCCGGGGCCGGCTCGTCCCGACCGAGTAACCAGAACGCACCGGCGCCGCCGAGCCCGAGCAACACCAGCACGGCCAGCGCCGCGACCAGCGGACCCTTGCCGCGCTTCGGCGGCGTCGGCTCGGCGTACGGGGGCTGCCCGCCGTACCCGGGATCCGCCGCGTACCCCGGGTACGGCGCGGGGCCCGCCGGCTGCCCACCGTCCCAGGAAACGGCCGGCTCGTACCGCTGGGCCGGTGGCTCGCCCCAGCCGCCCGGCTGGGTGGCGTACCCCGGGTCGTACCCATGGTCGTAGCGCGGGTCGCGGTCGTACCCGTGGTCGTAGCGCGGGTCGGGGGCGTACCCGTCCTCCGGTCGCCGTCCGCTCCACGGCTCGGGTAAGCCGCCGCCCGGTGGTCCGAAGTTCGCCATGAAGGTCCTCCTGCGTGCGCCGTTGCTGAGAGGCCGGCCACCAACGGGGGACGCCGACGCCGTCGTCACCGTAGCGTGGTCCACCGATGCGCTCACGCCCTCTCAGTGCGACGCCGGCCGTCGCCCACGCTCCCGCCGCCCGTCCCGCGCTGATCTGGACCGCGCTGGTGGTGGTCTACGTGCTCTGGGGCTCGACCTATCTGGGCATCCGGGTGGCGGTCGAGTCGCTGCCGCCGCTCACCTCCGCGGCGCTGCGGTTCGCCGCGGCGGCCAGTGTGCTCGCCCTGGTGCTGCGGTTCCGCCGGGGACCGGGGGCGCTCCGCGTCGACCGGCGGCAACTCGGGTCCGCCGCCCTGGTCGGCCTGCTGCTGCTCGCCGGCGGCAACGGCCTGGTGGTGCTCGCCGAGTCCGGTCCGTCCGGGGCCGCGGTGCCCTCCGGCATCGCGGCGCTGCTCGTGGCCACCGTCCCGCTGCTGGTCGTGCTGCTGCGTACGCTCGGCGGCGACCGGCCCCGGCGGTGGACCTTCGCCGGGGTGGCCCTCGGCTTCGTCGGCCTCGTGCTGCTCGTACTCCCCGCCGACGGGCCGGGGACGGTGCCGGTGGCCGGCGCGCTCACCGTGGTCGCGGGGGCCACCTCCTGGTCGGTCGGCTCCTTCCTCTCCGGGCGCATCCGGATGCCGGCCGATCCGTTCGTGGCCACCGTCTACGAGATGATCGCCGGCGCGGTGGCGCTCGCCGTGATCGCCGCCGCCCGGGGCGAGCTGACCGACTTCTCCCCTGCCGAGGTGACCGGCCGTTCCTGGGCGGCACTGGCCTATCTGATGGTGGCCGGCTCGCTGGTCGCCTTCACCGCGTACGTCTGGCTGCTGCACCACGCCCCGATCTCCATGGTCGCCACCTACGCGTACGTGAACCCGGTGGTCGCGGTGGCGCTCGGCGCGTTGCTCGCCGCGGAGCCGGTCACCCATCAGGTGCTGCTCGGCGGGGCGGTGATCGTCGCCGGGGTGGCGGTGGTGGTGAGCACCGAGCGGCCCCGCAAACCGGCGACCGGCCGGATCGACGGGGCGGTCCCGGAGGCGGCCCGCCGGTAACATCCTGGCCCGTGTCCGCCGGGTTGGTGATGGCTGCCGCGCCGCTCGGCGCGCTGGCCGGCTGGGCCGCCGTCCCCTTCGCCGGCCGTTCACCGGTGCGGAGCGAGGCGAGGCTCCGGCCGGGGTACCGGTGGTCCGATCCGACGCGGAGGCTTCGACCGACCGCCCAGGCGGCGGAGGCCGACGGGTCGGCCGGCTCACGGCGGCCGTCGTCGGCGCGGTGGTGTTCGGCGGCCTCGCGCTGGCCCGGGGCGCCGATCCGGCGCTGCTGGTGTTCTTGCTGGTCGCAGCGGTCGGACTGGCGCTCGCGCTGGTGGACCTGGCCTGCCTGCGGCTGCCCGATCCGCTGGTGGCTCTCGCCGCCGGGTGCGGCGGGCTCGGCCTGGTCGCCGTCGCGCTGCTCACCGGCACCCTTGGCCGACTGTTCCCCGCGCTGGCCGGGGCGGCCGTCTCCTTCGGCGGGTACGTCCTGCTCGCGTTGCTGCCCGGGTCCCGGCTCGGCTTCGGCGACGTGAAGCTCGCCGCCGCGCTCGGCCTGCCGCTCGGCTGGCTGGGCTGGCCGACGCTGGCGCTCGGCCTGCTCCTGCCGCACCTGCTCAACGGCGTGGTGGTGCTCGCCCTGCTGGCTGCCCGCAAGGTACGCCGGGACACCGCCCTGCCGTTCGGCCCGGCCATCCTGGTCGGTGCCTGGCTGGCGGTCCTGTTCGCCTGATCCCGCCCATCAGGCGTTAACAGGGGACCCTTCTTTCACATGAGGCGGAGTTGGCGGTCCTTGGGGCGGCGGGGCTCGGCCTCGCCGAACCGTTCGAAGAGCCCCGGGTCGATCACGTCGAGGAACGGGGACGGGCGGCACTCGCGTTCCGCGCCGTGGCGGCTGCGCCGGGCGGCGTGGCTGACGTACAGCCGGTCCTGGGCCCGGGTGAGCCCGACGAAGAAGAGCCGCCGCTCCTCGGCGACCGCGTCGTCGTCCGGCTCCGCCCCCGGCCAGCGCAGCGGCAGCAGCCCGTCCTCGGCACCGACCAGGAAGACCACCGGGAACTCCAGGCCCTTGGCCGCGTGCAGGGTGAGCAGGGTGACCGCCTCGGCGCGCGGGTCCAGGGCATCCACCTCCGCCCCGGTCGCGAGCTGGGAGAGGAAGAGCCCGAGGTCGTCGCCGCAGCGCCGGGCCAGCGGGGTGAGCAGGTCCACCGCCGTACGCACGTCCTCGGGGCGGACCGAGCCGGCGCCGTCGAGCGTCGGCACGGCGAAGCGGTCCGCCAGGATCTGCCCGGCCAGCCGGACGCGGGCGGCCAGCGAACCGTCGAGCCCGGCGTGCCGCAGCTCGCGGGCGATGGCCGTCACCCCCGGGCGGTCCCGGAGCCGGTCGTGCGAGCGCTTCTGCACCGGGATGTTCGCCCGGGCCAGGGCGTCCACGATCGGGGCGGCCTGGGAATCGGTGCGGTAGAGCACCGCGATGTCGGAGAACGACAGCGAGGTGGACCGGCCGTCGATCCGGCCCGAGTCGAGCGAGCGGTGGGACAGGCCGCCGACCAGATCGTCGACGGTGCGTACCACGAAGTCGGCCTCGTCGGCGACGGAGGCCGCGGCGTAGCGACCGACCAGCGGGGCCTCCGGGTCGAGCCGGGCCGGGTCGAGCCGGCGGCCGCGGACCAGCGACGACGGCGCGATGGCCTGCACGGCGGCGGCCAGGATCGGCGCCGACGAGCGGTAGTTGCGGTTCAGCCGGACCAGCCGGGCGTCGGTGAAGTCCTGGGAGAAGCGCAGGAAGTAGCCGACGTCCGCGCCCCGGAACGAGTAGATCGCCTGGTCGGGGTCGCCGATCGCGCAGAGGTTGCCGTCGGCGGGGCTGAGCAGCCGCAGCAGCTCGTACTGGACGGCGTCGACGTCCTGGTACTCGTCGACGAAGACCCACTTCCAGCGTTCCCGGTACTCCCGGACCAGCTTCTTGTCGCCCTTCAGCAGCGCGACCGGCACGGTGAGCAGCTCGTCCAGGTCGACCAGGTCCCGCTTGCGCAGCAGCGCGGCGTACCGGTCGTCGTCGTCACCGGCCTCGGTCCGGGCCGCCGCGCGGTCCGCGTCGTCGGCGATCCGGAAGTCCGCCGGCAGCCCGGCGGCCTCGGCGTTCTGCCGCAGGATGGTCAGGCCCAGTGAGTGGAACGTGCCGACCGTGACGTCCTCGGCCACCGGGCCGAGTAGCCCGTCCAGGCGGTGCCGCAGCTCCTCGGCCGCCCGCCGGGTGAAGGTGATCGCCAGGCACTGCTCCGGGAAGACGTTCAACTCCGCGCAGAGGTACGCGATCCGGTGGGTCAGCGTACGGGTCTTGCCGGTGCCCGGGCCGGCCACGATGAGCAGCGGGCCGCCCGGCGCGGAGGCGGCCACCCGCTGCATCGCGTCGAGCCGGTCCAGCAGGCCGGTGCCGACCTCCTCCATGCCGGCGAGCATCGGCTCGAACGGCTCGTGCGGGGAGGGCACCGGCGCGATCGGTGGCGGAGGCGGCGAGGTCGGCTTCCGCTTCGGCTCCGCCTTGGCCGCCGCCGGGCGGGCGGCCTTCGGCTTCGGCGCCGGCTCCGCGGGCTTCCGCTGCGCGGGCACGGGTACGTCGAAGAGCGTCTCCTGCCCGCCGGACGCGCCGCCGCCCAGCTCGGCCGGGTCGAAGAGAGTGATCACGCCGTACTCGCCGTCGTAGCCGGGGATCCGGCGTACGTCGCCCCGGCGCAGCCGCCCGATGCCCTCGGCGAGCAGCTCGCCGCCGACCCGGCCCATCTCGTCCAGCGGGGTGCTGGTGAGGATCTCCAGCTCCGGGCCGAGCGTGGCGATCAGCTCGTTGAGCTTCCCCTCGACCTTCTTCGAGCGGGCGCCCACCTTGTTGATCTCACCGAGGATCTCGGCCAGCGGCACCAGGTGGGTCACCTCGCGGGCGTGCGCCGGCCGATGCCCCGCGGAGCGGTCGGCCAGCTCCTCGACCCGGCTCAGTACGCCCACCGTCAGCGGCTTGCCGCACTCCGGGCACCGCCCGCCGGCCGCCCGGGTCCGCTCCGGCGACCAGTTGACGCCGCAGAGCCGGTGCCCGTCGGCGTGGTACTTGCCCTCTTCCGGGAAGAACTCGATGGTGCCGGCCAGCCCGTCCCCGGTCCGCAGCGCCTCGCGGATGGCGAAGTAGTCGCGCGCCGAGGTGAACACCGTGGCCTCGCGGGCCAGCGCCGGCAGGGAGTGCGCGTCCGAGTTGGACACCAACTGGTAGCGGTCCAGACTGCTCACCCGCCAGTTCATCCCCGGATCGGAGGAGAGACCGGTCTCCACGGCGAAGACGTGTTCGGCCAGGTCGGCGTAGCAGTCGGCGATCGCATCGAAGCCGGACTTCGAGCCCAGTGCCGAGAACCAGGGCGTCCAGATGTGCGCCGGCACCAGGTAGCCGTCCGGGCTGGCCTCCAGCGTGATCTCCAGCAGGTCCCGGGAGTCCAGGCCGAGGATCGGCCGACCGTCGGACCCCAGGTTGCCGATCCGGCCCAGCGCGGCGTTGAACCGGGCCACCGCGTCCAGGTCGGGCAGGTAGATGAGGTGGTGCACCTTCCGGGTCCGGTCGTCCCGCTTGTAGATCGTGGAGATCTCCACGCTGAGCATGAACCGGACCGGGTCCGTCTCCGCCTCGCTGGCCAGCCGGGGCGGCAGTTGGCGGGCGATGTCCCGCTCCGCCTCGGGGCTGAGCCGGTACAGGCCGGGCTCGGCCGGTTGCAGCGTCTCGCGCAGGTGGTCGTACCAGGCGGGATGGGTGAAGTCGCCGGTGCCGAGTACGCCGATGCCCTTGCGTCGGGCCCAGCGGGCCAGGTTCGGCAGGGTCAGATCGCGGCTGCACGCGCGCGAGTACTTCGAGTGGATGTGCAGATCCGCGACGAACGGCGAAAGGCCACCGGGGGGTGCGGCGCTGAACGGAGGCACGCCGCATCCTGTCACGCCCGGCGTACCGACCGCCCGCCGCCACGCGTACTCGTGACCTGAGCAATCCGGTGCTGGACTGCGCGACCCGGCCGCGCTATGGGGCCCGCAGCTCGACCAGGGTCACCTGCGGCGGCGCGCCGACCCGGACCGGCGGGCCCCAGAAGCCCGCGCCGTTGGTCACGTAGACCTTGGTGCCGTCCACCTCGCCGAGGCCGGAGACCACCGGCTGCTGGAGCCCGACCAGCAGGTTGAACGGCGCCATCTGGCCGCCGTGGGTGTGCCCGGAGAGTTGCAGGTCCACGCCGAACTTCGCCGCCTCGTGCACGGCCACCGGCTGGTGCGCCAGCAGCACCACCGGCCGGCTCGGGTCCCGGTCGCCGAGAGCTGCGGCGAAGTCGGCGGGGGCGGCCAGCCCGGTGCCGGTGGCGGTCACGTCGTTCACCCCGGCCAGGTCCAGGACGCCACCCCGGGCGTGGATCTCCTGGCGCTCGTTCTGGAGCACCCGCAGGCCGAGCCGGTCCACCTCGCGGACCCACTCCTCGACGCCCGAGTAGTACTCGTGGTTGCCGGTGACGAAGAAGCTGCCGTACCGGGAGCGCAGGTCGCGTAACGGTTCCGCCGCCTCGCCCAGCTCGGCCACCGAGCCGTCGACCAGATCGCCGACCACCGCCACCAGGTCGGCGTCGAGCCGGTTGATCATCGCCACGATCCGCTGGGTGTGCGAGCGACCGCGCAGCGGCCCGAGGTGGATGTCGGAGACGGTGGCGATCCGTAGCCCGTCCATGCTGCGGGGCAGCTTGGCCAGCGGGATACGCACCCGGTCCAGCTGCGGCGGACCCATTGCGGTGCGGACGCCGTACCCGGTGATGCCGGCGGCGGTGAGCCCGGTGAAGATCGCTGCCCCCCGGGCGAGCAGCAACCGCCGGGACGGGTCGTGGTCGGGCGGCCCGGCCGGCCCGACCGGCGGCTCGGCGGGCGGCTCGACCGGCGCGGCGACCGGCGGCTCGGCGGGCGGCTCGCCACCGCTGACCGGGTCGCCCGCCCCGACGAGGGCCGGTTCCGGCGCGGCGATGGGGGGCACGGCGGTGGGGGGCGCGGCGAGCCGTGCCTGCCGGCGCAGCACCAGCTTCGCTACCGCCATCGGCACTTCCAGCGCCAGCAGCAGGACCAGCAGGTAGAACATCAGGGCGATCCAGACAAACCCTGGCCAGGCCAGGATGCGTATGCCGGCCCGGTTCGTGCCCATGGTCGCCGGCACCAGCAGAGCCAGCAGGAGGACGACGAACCCGCCGATCCGCCGCCCGCGTCCGGGGGTGGTGGTGTCCAGGACCAGCCGCTTCCACACGTACAGGTGAATCAGGACGGTCGCGAGCAGGGCGAAGCCGATGATGGTCGCCAACACAGGACCTCCCTCAGCCGCCCGCGAACGGCGGCAGCACGTCGACCGTCACCCCGGCGGGCAGCGGTGCCTGCCGATCGTGGCAGGCCATCCCGTCGACCAGGAAGCTGGCCGCCTTCAGCACGACGGCCAGCCGTTCGCCGTGCCGCGCGGTCAGCTCGTCGACCAGCTCGTCGAGCGACCGGCCGGCGGACGCGGTCTCCTCGGCGCGGCCGGCGGCGGCCCGCGCACCGGCGAAGTAGCGGACGGTGAGCTGCACCGATCAGCCTCCGATCGCCGACATCGGGCGGGCGGGTTGCAGGAACGTCGGATCGTCGATGCCGTGCCCGGCCCGCTTGCCCCACATCGCGGTACGCCAGCGCCGGGCCAGCTCGGCGTCGTCCGCCCCGGCGCGCAGTGCGCCGCGCAGGTCGGACTCCTCGGTGGCGAACAGGCACGCACGGACCTGGCCGTCGGCGGTGAGCCGGGTCCGGTCGCAGTCGCCGCAGAACGGGCGGGTCACACTGCCGATCACCCCGACCCGGGCCGGGCCGCCGGCCACCAGCCAGGTCTCGGCCGGCGCCGTGCCCCGCTCGGCCGGGTCCTCGCTCAGTTCGAACTCGGCTTGCAGGCCGGCGAGGATCTCCTCGGCGGTGACCATCGTGGCGCGGTCCCAGCCGTGCTGGGCGTCCAGCGGCATCTGCTCGATGAAGCGCAGCTCGTAGCCGTGGGCCAGGGCGAACCGGAGCAACGCGGGGCCCTCGTCGTCGTTGACCCCGCGCATCAGCACCGCGTTGACCTTCACCGGGGTCAGCCCGGCGGCCGCCGCGCCGGCCAGCCCGGCGAGCACGTCAGCCAGCCGGTCCCGCCGGGTCAGCTCGGTGAACCGGGCCCGGTCCAGGGTGTCCAGCGACACATTCACCCGGTCGAGGCCGGCGGCGCGCAGGGCGGGCGCGAGGCGGGCCAGCCCGAGGCCGTTGGTGGTGAGCGAGATCCGGGGCCGGGGCTCCAGCTCGGCCACCGCCGACACGATGCCGACCAGGCCGGGGCGGATCAGCGGCTCCCCGCCGGTGAAGCGGACCTCGGTGACGCCGAGCCGGTGCACCGCGACCCGGATCAGCCGGACGATCTCGTCGTCCGTGAGCAGCTGCGGCGCGGCCAGCCAGGGCAGCCCCTCGGCCGGCATGCAGTACGTGCAGCGCAGGTTGCATCTGTCAGTCAGCGAGACCCGCAGGTCCCGGGCGACGCGGCCGTACCGGTCGATGAGGACCCCGTCGGCCGTCGGGGCAGCGGTCACCTGTCGACCGTAGCGTGTCCGGCGCCGCGGAGCACGGCCCGGGCGGCCGAGCCCACCGCGTCCCGGTATGCCGCGCCGAACAGCGCGGTGTGCACCAGCAACAGGTGGAGCTGGTGCAGCGGCATCCGTTCGCGCCAGCCGTCGGCCAGCGGCCACCTCTCTTGGTAGGCGGCGAGAATCCGGTCCAGGTGCGGCGCGCCGCCGAAGAGCGCGAGCTGGGCCAGGTCCGTCTCGCGGTGGCCGCCGTGCGCGGCCGGGTCGACCAGCCACACCCGGTCGTCCGCCCCCCAGAGCAGGTTGCCCGGCCAGAGGTCGCCGTGTACGCGAGACGGCGGCTCGTCACCGCCGAACTCACCGACCCGGTCGATCAGCTCCTCGACCAGGCCGGCCTCCGCGTCCGCGAGCGCGCCGTTGTCGACCGACATCCGCAGGTACGGCAGCAGCCGCCGGCGGGCGAACCACTCCGGCCACGGGCCCGGGGCCGGCGTGTTGTCCTGCGGCAACGCGCCGATGAACCCGGTCCACTCGGCGCCGAACGTCGAGGCACCGGCCCGGTGCAGCCCGGCCAGGTCGCGTCCGAACCGCTCGGCCGCCTCTGGCGTCGGCTCGCCGGGGTCGACCCAGTCGAGCGCCAGCAGCTCCGGCAGCGCCACGATCACCTCCGGTACGGCGACCGTGCCCGCCTCACGAAGCCAGCGCAGCCCGGCCGCCTCGGTGGCGAAGAAGCCCTCGGGGACCGGACGCCCCGCGCGCTCCGGCCAGCTCTTGGCGAAGACCGAGTGCCCGTCGTCGAGGGTGAGTCGGGACGCGGCGCAGATGTCCCCGCCGGAGACCGGCGTCTCCCGGATCCGCTGATGGGTCAGGAAGGTGGGCAGGTGCTCCGGGTGTGCCCGCAGGTACGCCAGGTCCATGACCGCAAGGTAGCGGGTCCGACCGCTCTCTGCGGTGTCGTACGCCGTCCCGGTACCTGCCGTACGGCGCTCACCTGCACCGATACTCTCCGTATCTGTGGACAACCCGCGTGTCGTCCACAGGGCCTGTCGGCCCGGCGGTCCGCCGCCGCACGCTGCGGGCATGACTCCGACCGACCGCCCCCGGCTCGCCGTCCGTTCCCCCGGTGACCTCGTCGCCGCCGTGCCGTACCTGCTCGGCTTCCATCCCGCCGAGAGCGTCGTCGTGGTGGCGCTGCGCGGCCGTCGGGTCGTGTTCGCCGCCCGGGGCGACCTGCCCGAGCCGGGTGCCGATCCACGACCCGCCGCCCGGCATCTCGCCCAGGTCGTCGCCCGGCAGGGCACCGAGTCCGCCACCGTGATCGGCTACGGTCCGGCCGCCCGGGTGACCGGGGCGGTCGACGCGGTCGGCGAGGCGCTGAACGCGTCCGGGCTCCTCGTCCTGGACGCGCTGCGGGTCACCGACGGGCGCTGGTGGTCCTACCTCTGCACCGAGCCGGAGTGCTGCCCGCTCGACGGCACCCCGTACGACCCGGAGGCCAGCGAGGTCAGCGCGGCGGCCGTCTTCGCCGGCCAGGTGGCCCTGCCCGACCGGGCCGCGCTGACGGCGCAGGTGTCCCCGCTCGACGGGCCGGTCCGGGTCGCCATGCGCCGGGCCACCGTGCGGGCGCGCCGGCGAATGATGGACCTGATCGAGGAATCGGCGGAGACCGTTCTGGTCGGCGGACGGACGGTGCAGTCCGCGGGGGTGGCGGCGTTGCGCGACGCGTTCCGCCGGCAGCGGCGCGGCGAGCGACTGGGCGACGACCGGGCGGCCTGGCTGACCGTGCTTCTCACCCAACTCCCGGTACGCGACCACGCGTGGGAACGGACCGACGGCCGGGACACTGACATCAGCCTCTGGACGGACGTGCTGCGCCGGGCCGAGCCGGAGCTGATCGCCGCCCCCGGCAGCCTGCTCGCCTTCGCCGCCTGGCGGGCGGGACAAGGCGCTCTTGCGGCGGTGGCCCTGGAACGGGTGCTCGCCGCTCACCCGGACTATTCGCTCGCGCTGCTCCTGGACGACATGCTCCGCCGCGGGCTGCCCCCGTCGGAGCTGGACGGCTGGCCCGCGGTCGATTCCTCCGGGGTGGTTCGCCGCCGGCCCCGCCGTCGCATTCACCGCCGGCGTATCTGAGAACCCGTCTTTGATGTCGTTAGGTGGCGGGAGTTCTTCACACGGCCAAGGCCGGCTCGCGCACCATGAACACGTCCACCGGATCTTCGGTCTCGACTGTGAATCCGTGCCGCTCGTACAGCCGCCGGGCCGAACTGCCCTGCAGCACGTTCAGCCGGACCGGCGTGCCATCGCGGTCGCACTGCTCCAGCAGCCCGCGCAGCACGGCCGCACCGATGCCGCTGCCCTGCAGGTGCGGGGCCAAGTAAAAGTGCTCCAGCCAGTGGGCGTCCTCGGCCGGCCGCAGCGACACGCAGCCAGCGAACGCGCCGCCCACCTCGATCACCCAGGTGTGCGCCGGCGCGAACCCGTCCCGCAGTCGCTGCCGCACCCGCTGCTCGTCGTACCGCCCGAGCCGCTCCAGATCCGCCCGCAGCACCACGGCCCGCAACTCGGCCACCGCCTCGACGTCCGCCACCGAAGCCGGTCGGATCTCCCAGTCCGCCATGATCGCCAGGCTATCGCCAAGCTTCTCCCGCTCTCGTTGATCCTCTGGCTCCGCGAACCCGCCAGGTGATCACTTCTGGGGACAGGCTCTGACACCGCCGTCGAACGGTGGATCCGCGAGCATCGGCCCGAGCTGGCCGACGAGGAGTAGGGGATCTGGGCGGAAGCTATTCCTTGATCCGCTCCGCGCCCGCGTAGGCGTTCATCGTCCGGCCGCGCAGGAAGCCGACCAGGGTCATCCCGGCCTCCTCGGCCAGCTCGACGGCGAGGGTGCTGGGCGCGGAGACCGCCGCCAGTAGCGGCACGCCCGCCATCCACGCCTTCTGGGCCAGCTCGAAACTCGCCCGGCCGGAGACCAGCAGCACGTGCCCGGCGAGCGGCAGCCGGCGCTCCCGGACCGCCCAGCCGACCACCTTGTCCACCGCGTTGTGCCGGCCGACGTCCTCGCGCAGCACCACCAGATCACCGTCGGCGGTGAAGAGGCCGGCCGCATGCAGGCCGCCGGTCCGGTCGAAGGCGCGCTGCGCCGCGCGCAGCCGGTCCGGCAGGGCGGCCAGCATTTCCGCGCTCACGTTGAGCGCGTCGTCCCGCACGGCGAACCGCGACCGGGTGCGTACGGCGTCGATGCTGGCCTTGCCGCACACCCCGCACGAGCTGGTCGTGTAGAAGTTGCGAGCCGGGTCGGTGGCGGGCTCGGGTACGCCCGGGGCCAGCACCACGTCGACCACGTTGTAGGTGTTCGGCGTTTCCGCACCGGCGCAGAGCTGCGCGGTGTGCACGTCGTCGGCCGACCGGATCAGCCCCTCGGTGAGCAGGAACCCGATCGCCAGGTCCAGGTCTTCGCCGGGGGTACGCATGGTCACCGCCAGCGGCTTTCGCCGGCCCGGGCCGGCCGGACCGACCCGGATCTCCAGCGGCTCCTCCACCGCCAGGGTGTCCTGCCGCCGTACCCGGGCGCGCCCGTCAACCGCCGCGTCGAGGTCGATCCGGAGCACGCCGCGCCGGTCAGTAGCCCGTCCCATCCCGCCATCCTGCCCCGCCAGGCCAGCCCTCCGTACGCCGACGCCGCTCCCGCCCGGCCAGGCGCGCTGCCGCGTGATCCACTCAAACTGCGGCATGTCACGGCGTCCTACGCCCGCAATGCCCCAACCTGCCGCATCTCGCGCCGGCCCACCCCGCTCGGAGGGCGTCCGGCACGGTTACCGTGGCCCGGTGACGACGTACGCGGCGCTGGTGCTCTCGGGTGGCGCGGGCCGGCGGATGGGCGGGGTGGACAAGCCGGCGCGCCCGGTCGGCGGCCGGCCGATGCTGCACCGGGTGCTGGCCGCGGTCGCCGACGCCGCGCCGCGGATCGTGGTCGGCCCGGCCGGCCCGCTTCCCGAGGGAGTGCGGGTGACCCGTGAGCAGCCCCCCGGCGGTGGACCGGTAGCCGCCACCGCGGCCGGGCTGGCCCTGCTCGACCCCGGTACGACCACCGTCGCCCTGCTCGCTGCGGATCTGCCGCTGCTGACCCCGACGGCGGTGGCCGACCTGCGGCGCGCGCTCCAGGCATCGGGCGGTGGCTTTGCTCCCGGCGACCCGGCGAGCGGTCGGCACCGGCCGGCCGACGGTGCTGTACGACTCGCCGCCGACGTCGCCTGCTATGTCGACGGGGACGGTCGCCGGCAGCAGCTCTGCGGGGTGTGGCGAGCCGCCGCGCTGCGGGCCGCCGTCGACCGGCTGGCCGCCGAGCGGGGCGGCACGCTCGACGGCGCTCCGGTGCGCGGGCTGTTGGCCGGCACGGTCGTCCGGGAGGTGTCCTGGTCCGGCTCCGGGCCGCCGCCCTGGTTCGACTGCGACACTGACGAGGACGTACGCCGGGCCGAGGAGTGGACGCGATGACGGTGATGGACGACTGGGTCACGGCGGCCTGCGCCGAGCTGGGGCTCGACCCGGGCGAGGTGTCGGTGCCGGTCGTGCTGGACCTGGCGAAGGACGTGGCCCACCAGGTGCTGCGTCCGGGTGCGCCGGTGACCGCGTACCTGTTGGGGGTGGCCGTGGGGCGGGGGGCCGACCCGGCCGCGACGGCCGCCCGGCTGAGTGAGCTGGCCGGCTCCTGGCCGGTCGAGCTGGACGGGACCGCACCGACCGAGTAGCCCGTTCCGGGCGGGACCGCACCGAGTAGCCGGTTCCGGACGGGACCGCACCGACCGAGTTGCCCGTTCCGGGCGGCTGTCCGATCCCGGTCCGGCGTGATTCGGCCTCCACCGCCCGTGGGTAGGGTGACGGTGACGGACGGAGGCGATCATGACGGCAGACCACCCCTCGGCGCTGGCTGACGAGCCCGCCGGCGCGACGCCGGAGCAGTACGAGTCGATCCTGCTGGACGAGCCGACCACGGCCGACCTCCGGGCCAAGGTGACCGAGGCCTGGCGGGAGTTCGCCCGCGCGCTGGCCGACCGGCTCCGCGCCCTGCCCGCCGGTGCGCACCTGGAGCTGACCCTCGACCCCACCGCCTCCGGCACCGGGGACGCCGTCTATTCGATCGGTGTGGACGTCGGCAAGGAGGGGCGGCTGTCGGCGCGGGCGGTCGGCAACGCCATGCTGCCGCCGGGCTACCGGCTGGACCGGGCCGCGGTGGCCGACATGATCGCGCTTAGCTGGTCCCCGCCCGGCGTGGTGGAGGGCTCCGGCGACCAGTTCGGCCTGGACTGCGCGGCGGATGAGAGCGTCCGGCTGGCGGCCGTGCTGTCCCGGACGCTCCGGGATGTCTACGGCGCCCCGCACCCCGCCTTCCTGGTCTACCTGGTGCAGGATGCCGAGGGGGAGCCGCTGCCGCTGGAGCCGCTGGGTACCGCCCGCAGTGAGTTCGGCCCGGACCGGGACGTGGCGCCCGACATCGACGAGGCGCTGGCCGAGGCGGCAACCGGCCGGACCGGCGACAGCGACGTGCTCGTGCTGGAGGAGCGGGTGCGTACGGTCGTTTCCACCATGCTGCGATCCAAGTCCGACCAGCTGCAGGTCGACTCGGACGGGGACATCAACATCCGGGCCGGCTCGGCGATGGTCTTCGTCCGGGTACGCGACAACCCGCCCCTGGTCGACGTCTTCTCCCCGGTGCTCACCGAGGTCGAGCCGACCGAGCGCCTCTACGTCAAGCTCTCCGAGTTGACCAACCGGATGCCGATCGGCCGCCTCTACTGCGCGGACGACACGGTCTGGGCCTCGATCCCGGTCTTCGGCCGCAACTTCCAGCCGACCCACCTGATGCTCGCGGTGCAGGTGATGACCGGCTTGGCCGACGAACTGGACGACCGGCTGCACGGCGAGTTCGGCGGCAAGCGCTTCTTCGGCGAGGGCGACAAGCCGTCCCGCGCCGAGGAACACCGCACCGGCATGTACCTCTGACCACCCCCCACCCCACCCCACCCCACCCCGCCGCCTCGGCCACGCGGGGGAGGGGAATCAGTGGATGTCGAGGAGGGTCTTGCCGATGGTGGCGCGGGACTCGATGGCGGCATGCGCGTCGGCGGCCTGTTCCAGCGGGAAGCGCTGCCCGATCATCGGGCGTAGCCGCCCGGCCGCCGCCTCGGCGAGCGCCTGTTCGGTGAACGCCCGCAGCTCGGCCGGCCCGGCGGACGGCCGGAGCAGGGTCACTCCGCGCGCCGCCGCGAGGTCGCCGGGCAGGTCCGCCCAGGCGCCGCTGGCCAGCCCGAAGCTGAGCATCCGCCCGCCCGGGTCGAGCAGATCGAACGCGTCGCGGGCGAGTTGGCCACCCACCCCGTCGAAGACCATGTCCACCCCGCCGGTGGCCGCGCGCACCCGCTCGGTCCAGCCCGGCTGTCGGTAGTCCACCACCGGGTCGAGGCCCCGGTCGCGAAGCACCGCCACCTTCCGGCCACCCCCGGCGGCGGCCACGACCTGCGCCCCGGCGGCCGTGGCGAGCTGCGTCAGCAGGCTGCCCACGCCGCCCGCCGCCGCCTCGACCAGCACCCGCTCGCCGCGGCGCAGCCGGGCCGCGTGCACCAGCATGGTGGCGGTACGACCGTCGGCGAGCACCGCGACCGCCTCGTCCAGCGGCAGCCCGTCCGGCACCTCGATCGGTGCGCCCCGGTCGACGACGACCCGCTCGGCGTACCCGCCCGAGCCACCGGTGCTGCTCACCACCCGGCGCCCGACCAGGTCCGGCTCGACGTCGGCGCCGACGGCGGCGATCACGCCACCGACCCCGTTGCCGGGGATCAACGGCGGTGCGGCCGGGAACGGGCCGAACCCGGTGGCCCGGAACATGGTCTCCACGAAGGTGAGGTTGGTGTGTGCCACCTCGATCAGCACCTGCCCCGGCCCGGGCACCGGATCGGGCGCCGGGCCTGGCACCAGCACCTCCGGATCGCCGAACTCCCGTAACCACACCGCGCGCACGCGTCCCCCTTCCGACGGCCGGCCTCCAGCCAACAACCTCAACCCGGGTTGAGGTCAACTGGCGGATGCTTGGCGGCGGGTGGGGCCGGCAGCGCCCCACCCGCCGGGGAGGGAGGTGTCAGGTCAGGGGCAACCAGCCGAGGCTGCGGGCGGTGGTCGGGTCGGTGACCCGCAGCCCCGCCTCCGAGACGGTCCAGAGTTCCCCGCCGACCAGCAGGGACCGCCGAGGCTGGTCGCTCGCGTGGCCGACCGTGCCCACCTCGGTGATGTCGCGGTCGGTGACGGTGAGCAGCTGGATCGATCCGGTGCCCAGCGGCAGCGCCACCAGCCCGGTCGCCGGCTCGAACAGGAAGGCGTGCGGGTCGTACTCGACCGTCGAGAAGGCCCCGGGTACGTGGTAGCGGGCCAGCCGGGCGGGGCGGGCCGGGTCGTGGACGTCGAAGAGGGAGACCTGGAGGCCCTGTATCCGGCCCCGGGTGTCGGCCTCCTGCCCGACCCCGAGCAGCCGGTCCCCCGGCACCGGGTGCAGGTACGCCGACCAGCCGGTGATCTTCAGCTCTCCGGTGACCCGGGGCGCGGCCGGGTCGGTCAGGTCGAGCGCGTAGAGCGGGTCGGTCTGCCGGAACGTGACCATGTAGCCGGTGCCGCCGAGGTAGCGCACGGAGTAGATCCGCTCGCCCCGGCCCAGGCCGGCGACCATCCCGGTCTCGGCCAGCCGCCCGCCCCGTCGGGTGAGCACGTGGACGGCCGACTCGGTGGTCGTACCCCGAGCGCTCTCCCGGGTCGTGGCCACCCGCAGGTGGCCCTGCCACTCGGAGAGGGCGTACTGGTTGATGGGCGTGCCGGGGACGCTGCCGGCCGCGACGTACCGGGGGCGCCCGGGACCGCCGGTGTCGAACTGGTAGATCTCGGTCCGCACGGCCTCCGGCCGCCACGGCCGATTCCACGTGCGCGGCCCGGGACCGGCGCTGCCGGCCAGATAGAGGCTGCCCGGCGTGCCGTACACGAGGTCGGCGTCGGACGCGACGCTGACCGGATCGCCGTCGCCGAGCCGGCCGGTGGCGAGATCGAAGCTGAGCACGGTCAGCAGCGAGGTGCCGGTGGAGTCCGCCGGCCGGCTCAGCCGGTCGCAGCCGACCCGGCCGGTGTGCCGCTCGTCGCCGGCGGTCCACTCGTACCGGGGCAGCCAGGCGTCCAGGCCGGCCTTCGCGATCACCGCACGGTTGGCCGCGGTCTGCTCGGCGTCGGTGCTCCGCTCGTGGTACGGGAAGGAGAGCCGCGGCTCCGAGCGGACCACCACCCGGGCGGTCGACCCGGTCAGCCGCGCGTCGAGCAGGCTGCCCTCGATCCGGTACGTCCCGATGATCCTCGGCGGCCCGGCCAGGTCGACCAGGAGCAGCCGGGGTCGGGGGTCGACCGGGCGCGGCTGGGGTCGGGTGTCGCCTTCGGCTCGCCCGGTCATCGGGACTACCTCCGGCGCCGACGACCGGACCAGCACCAGCGCCTGGTCGCCGTGCAGGAGCAGGTCGTTGTCGGGCCACCAGCGGTCCTGGTCCGCCCCGGCGAGGTCGAGCCGGCCGGTCTCCCGCCGGGTCGCGGGATCCACCACCCGCAGCACCCCGCCGGTGACCGTGACGATCCGCCGTCCGTCGGTCTTCACCAGGTCCGGCTCGTCGGCACCCGGCTCGTGGTTGTTGGTGGTGGAGTATGCCGGCGTGGCGCCGGTGACGTCCGCCCGCTCCGCGACGGCTGCGCCCTGCGCCGGCACGGCGCCACTCGCGCCCATGGCACGCCGCCAGCCCGGCCCGAAGCCCCATGGGCCGACGACGGCGGTGGCAGCCGCCCGCAGCCCGGCCAGCGCCTCGGCGCACGAGTCGTACGCGATCAGCCGGAGCGTGCCGGGTGGCGGCGGCACGGGCGTAGACGCTGTCGGGGCGACGGCGCTACCGGTCAGCAGGGCAAGCGCGAGCAGGCCGGTCGCTCCGGCGGCGGCGGTTACCGATCTCATGTCCGCTTCGACGCCGGCCCTCCCGGACCGGTTCCCGCCCGGCCTGCCGAGCGTGCCACGCCAGCAAGGGCGACCGGACGCTGCCCGGCCCGTTCTCAGGAGGCCGACGGGCCGACGCCGGGGGACTCGACCAGCCGGGAGAGGACGATGGTGCTGCGGGACGAGGTGACGAAGGACTCGGCGCGTAGCCGCTCCAGCGCCTCCTCGAGGTGGGCGATGTCGGCGGCCCGCAGGTGCACCAGCGCGTCCGCCTCCCCGGAGACGGTGTACGCGCCGACCACCTCCGGGTGCCGGCGCACGGCGGCCCCGATCTGCGCCGGGGTGGTCCGGCCGGCGCAGAAGAGTTCGACGAACGCCTCCGTGGTCCAGCCGACGGCGGCCGGGTCGACGACCGCGGTGAAGCCCCGGATGACGCCGGCGGATCGGAGCCGGTCGACGCGTCGTTTGACCGCGGGGGCGGAGAGTGACACCCGGGCGCCGATGTCCGCGTACGAGGCGCGGGCATCTGCCACGAGTAACGCAATGATTCGCTGGTCGACTGCGTCGATCTGCAATGTTCCGCCTCTGGGAAGCAATGGTTGTGGCTGTTACCAAAGTTGTACCGTACCTACTCTTGGTGACCGTGAACCAGCAGCGAGTCCCGCGAAAGCGGACATACGTCATGTGCTCGCCCGAACACTTTGCGGTCGAGTACGCGATCAACCCGTGGATGGACGTGACCGCGCCGGTCGACGCGGACCTGGCGGTCAAGCAGTGGGACCGCCTGCGGGAGGCCCTCGTCGGCCTCGGCCACGAGGTGCACCTGCTCACCCCCGAGCACGGGCTGCCCGACATGGTCTTCGCCGCCAACGGCGCCTTCGTGGTGGACGGCACGGTCTACGGGGCCCAGTTCAAGCACGAGCAGCGGACCGCCGAGGCCACCGCGCATCGGGCCTTCTACGAGGCGAACGGCTGGCGGTTCATCGCGCCGAGCGAGACCAACGAGGGCGAGGGCGACTTCGCGTACCTGCCGGACGCGCACGGCGGCCTGATCCTCGCCGGCCACGGCTTCCGCACCGAGCTGGCGGCGCACGCCGAGGCGCAGGAGGCGCTCGGCCGCCCGGTGGTCTCGCTGCGCCTGATCGACCCGCGCTTCTACCACCTGGACGTGGCGCTCGCCGCGATCGACGACGAGAACATCGTCTACTACCCGGGCGCCTTCTCGGCGGCCAGCCGGAAGGTCCTCGCCCAGCTCTTCCCGGACGCGCTGATCGCCGACGACGAGGACGCGCTGGCCTTCGGCCTGAACCTGGTCAGCGACGGGCTCAACGTCGTGCTGAACAGCGAGGCGACCCGGCTGGCCGGCAAGCTCAAGGCCGTCGGCTACCACCCGGTCCCGGTCGAGCTGGCCGAGCTGAAGAAGGGCGGCGGCAGCGTGAAGTGCTGCATCGCCGAGCTGCGCCACTGACGCGCGCCCCGGCACCGAGCACGGAAACGGGCGGCCTTCCCGCGGGGAGAACCGCCCGTTCGGCGTACGAGGGGGATCAGCCCAGGGTTGCCAGCTCGCTGACCACCACGTTCGACAGCATCCGGCCGTCGAGCTGGACCTGGCGCAGGTACCACTTCTGCTGCGGGGTACGCGGCTGGTTGAACTGCCAGGCCCCGCGCGGGCTGTCGACTTGGCCGATCTTGCCGAGCGCCAGGTTGACCTGCTGCGGAGTCGGATCCGCCCCGACCAGCCGGATCGCCTTGTCCAGCACCTGCGCGGCGTCGTACGAGGCCATCGCGTAGGTGGTCGGGGTGGCGTTGTGCGTCTTCCGGTAGGCCGCGGCGAACACCCGGTTGGCGCTGTTGTTGAGGTCGGCCGAGTAGTTCAGGGCGGTGTGGATGCCAGAGCCCTCGATCTGCTTCCGCATCTCGCCCCCCTCCCCGTCGTCGAGCTGGCTCAACACGGTGCCCTCGGTGAGGAAGCCGGGCGCGTAGATCGGACCCCGGTAGCCCTCGTCGTAGAGCTGCTTGATGAAGGCCACCGCGGCCGCGCCGGTGTAGTGGCAGAAGACCGCGTCCGGCTTGCGAAGCAGTGCCTTGCGGATCGCGGTGGTGTACGTGCCCTTGCCCGGGTTGGGCAGGTCGGGGGTGTAGATCGGTTCGCTGATCTGGCGACCGCCCTGCTCGTAGCCCCGCCGGAAGCCCTCGATGACGTCCCGGCTGCTCGCACTCTGCGGCGCGACCACGGCGATCTTGCTGGACGGGTCCAGATCCTGCCGCAGGTACTGGCCGAGCGCGTCGCCCGGCTCACTGAGCACGTACGACGTGCGCCAGATGTAGACGACACTCTGCAGGCTGATCGGGGAGGCGTTGGAGCCGACCAGCGGAACCCGGGCCTGCTCGATGGCGTCCCGGATGCCGAACATGACGGTGGAACTGACCACGCCGGTGAGCGCGAGCACGCCCTCCTTGAGGAGCTGGTCGACGGCGGCCTCGCCGCTTTTCTTGCTGTCGCCCTCCTCGGCCGTCACCAGGGTCACCGGGTGCCCGCCGAGCTGCTGGTCGTTGAGGCTGAGGAAGAGCTGGAACCCGTTGGTGATCTCGTCCCCGATGGCCTTGTTCGGGCCGCTCCCCGGCACGATGAGCCCGATCTTGATCGGGCTGCCCGGGGTGGTGGTGCCCTGCGAGTCGGAGCCGCAGCCCGCCGCCAGCCCGGTGGTACCGAGTGCGGCCAGCAGCTGAAGAGCCCGCCTGCGGTTCATCTGCGACACCGATTTCCTTCCCCGAAAGGCTGACGGGACGCACGCCCCCTCGGCGTTCTACCTGCTTGGCGACGCTGCGTCAATTCCCGGAACATCATCGTGCAGGGACCGCAACGCACCGACCACCCGGGGCCATGCCGCCGAGTCGGGGGCAATGAGCCCATAGTGCTCGCACTCGGGCAGCTCGATCAGGGTGGCCGGGGTGCCGGCGGCGCAGGCGGCGGCCACCCAGGAGCGACTCATCGCGACCGGAACCTGGCGGTCGAGGGCACCGTGAATGACTACCGTACGCACCGGTGTCGCCACCGATGCCGATGGATCGGCGGCCGCGTACCGCTCGGGGACCTCGGCCGGGCCGCCGCCGAGCAGCGCGGCCACCGCGCCCCCGTCCAGGTCCAGCCGGTACGCCTCGGCCAGGTCCGCGACCGGCGCCAGCGCGAGCACTCCGCCGACCGCAGCCGGGGCGTGCGCCGCCACGTGGAGCGCCAGGTGCCCACCCGCCGAGTGCCCGATCAAGATCGGCGGGGCGGGCGCCACCAGCCCGGGCAGCGCGGCAGCGGCCAGCTCGGGCAGCGCGGCGACCCCGGCCAGCACATCGGTGAGGGTGTTCGGCCACCCCCCGTCGGGCTGGCCGGTACGCCGGTACTCGACCTGGGCGACCGGGTGACCGAGCGCGGCCAGCGCGGCGGCCATCGGGCCGGTGTGGGTGCGGTCGTAGTCGGCGCGCCAGAAGCCGCCGTGCACCACGACCACCAGCCGCCGCGCCGGCCCGCCGGCGGGCGGTCGGCGAAGATCGGCAAGCTGCTCCGGGTGGTCGCCGTAGGCGACCGTGACGTCCGGCGGCGGGGCCGGTCGGGTCAGTACGGCGCGTGGGTCTGCGGACATGACGGCGACCGTAGCGCTGGATCGCTTCGGTCCGTTAGCCGATCCCGGCGCGCGCGGACGGCTGCGGCTGGGTGAAGATGGGGCCATGACCGAAGCGCGCGCTGCCGGACCGAACGACGAACACGACAACGACGGCATCCCCGGCACGGTGGTGGTGGTCGGGCCGGACGGTCGACCGGTCGGCACCATGCAGACCGAGGAGGGGCAGGGCGAGGACCCGACCCGCCTGGTGGAGCAGCCGGCCAAGGTGATGCGGATCGGCAGCATGATCAAGCAGCTGCTGGAGGAGGTCAAGGCGGCCCCCCTCGACGACGCCAGCCGGCACCGGATGCGGGAGATCCACGAGCGGTCGATCGTCGAGCTGAAGGAGGGGCTCGCGCCCGAACTGCGCGAGGAGCTGGAGCGGATCTCGCTGCCCTTCACCGAGGACAAGGCGCCCAGCGAGAGCGAGCTGCGGATCGCCCACGCCCAGCTGGTCGGCTGGCTGGAAGGGCTGTTCCACGGGATCCAGGCCGCCCTGGTCGCCCAGCAGATGGCCGCCCGGGTCCAGCTCGAGCAGATGCGCTCCGGCCGGGCCGCGCTGCCGAGCGGCCCCGGTGGCATGGCCCCCGGCATGCCGGGCATGCCGCCGACCAACGAGGGGCACGCGCCGGGCCAGTACCTCTGACGGCGCGGGCGCGTCCGCGCTACGACGACTCCAGCTCGGCGCGTCTGCCGCCGCGCCGCGACCTGGAGTCGTCGCAGCCCACCCCGAAGATCTGCTCCAGGTACGCCGCCACGCCGTCCTCGGTGTTCGACCCGGTCACCTCGTCGGCGATCTCCAGCACGGCCGGGTGCGCGTTGGCGACCGCCACCGCCCGCCCGGCCCAGGTCAGCATCGGCACGTCGTTCGGCATGTCCCCGAAGGCCAGCACCTCCCGCTCGTCGAACCCGAGCCGGGCGGCGTACCAGGCCAGGCCAGCCGCCTTGGTCACCCCCGCGGCGGAGATCTCCACGAGCCCGGTGTACGAGGAGTGGGTCGCCTCGGCCAGCCCCTCCAGCGCCCCGGCCACCACCCGGACGAACACGTCCGGGTCCTGCTCGCCGGCGCGGGCCAGCAGCTTCACCGCCGGGACCGCCAGCAGTTCCTCAGGTGACTCGACCGCCCGGATCGCGTCCGTGTCGGCGTCCCAGCGCAGCGGGTAGTGCGCCTCGTGCCGCATCTGCCGGCTGTCCACGATCTCCACCGCGAAGCTCACCCCGGGCACCTGGGCCCGCAGCCGCCGGGCCACCTCGGCGAGCAGCTCGGGGGCGAGCGGGTCGGCCCGGAGCACCTCGTCGGCGACCGGGTCGTACACCACCGCACCGTTGGCGCAGACCGCCGGCAGCGGCGCGGCGAGCTGGTCGTACACGAGTTGGAGCCAGCGGATGGGACGGCCGGTGACCAGCACGACCGGCGTGCCCGCCGCGGCGATCCGGGCGAGCACCCCGGCGGTACGCGGGCTGAGCGTCCGGTCGTCCCGGAGCAGCGTGCCGTCGATGTCGGTCGCGACCAGCCGGGGTGTCTCTGCCATCACCGGGAGAGTAGTCGGTCCAGGTAGACCGCGACTCCGTCGTCGTCGTTGCGCAGGGTGATCTCGTCGGCCGCCGCGCGGACCTCCGGGTGGGCGTTGGCGACCGCCACCCGCCCCCAGCCGGCCCACCCGAACATCGGCAGGTCGTTCGGCTGGTCCCCGAAGACCAGCACCTCCGCCGGGTCGACGCCGAGCCGCTCGGCCACCACGCTCAGCCCGGTGGACTTGTCCACCCCGGGCGGGCAGATCTCGATGAAGCCCTGGCCGGCCTGGGTGAGCGTGGCCAGCTCCGGCGGGACGAGCCGCCGGGCCACCGCCAGTAGTGCGTCCACGTGGTGGTCGGCGGTCCGGGCGAACGCCTTGATCACATCGTGGGAGAGGCACTCCGCGCGGCTGCGCGCCTCGAACCGGTCCTGGTACGGCCAGCTCGCGTGGAAGTCGCCCCAGAGCGGCGCGTCGTGCTCGTCGGACGCCTCCACCATCACGATCAGCGGGCCGACCGCGGCTTCCAGGTCGGCGAGCAGCCGGGCGAGCACCTCGCCGGAGAGCCGCTCGTCGCGCAGCACCAGTGGCCCCTCCGGGTCGCTCTGGTCGACCACCCGTCCCCCGCCGGCCATCACCAGGAAGTCGGCGGCGCGGATGTCGTTGCGGGTCAGTTCGGTCAGGCGCGGTCCGCGGCCGGTCGCGCCGACCACCGGAATCCCCGCGGCCCGCACCCGGTCGAGCACCTGGTGGGTGTACGCCGAGACGGTCTCGTCGCTGCGGACGAGCGTTCCGTCGAGATCGGTGGCGATCAGCTTGGGCAGCCCCGGGCGGGTCATGGTTCCTCCTTCGCCCGCCGCCGTCGCGCCAGCCGTCCAGATCGTCGGTGCCTCGGCCCACGATCGGCGGGCAGCAACCGTATCTCGCGGAAGGGGTCGCAACCATGGCTTTCCGGCGAATCGGAGACCAACTGGCCGGCGTCGTGCAGGGCGAGCGCGACCATGCCGGCCAGGCCGAGCTTCTATTCGGCTCGCCGCTGACCGGTGCGTGGCCGCCCGGTTTCGATTAGCGTCGGTGACATGCCTATCCGTACCGCTTCCGCACATTGGCAGGGCGACCTCGCCGGGGGCGCCGGCACGGTCCGTACCGGCAAGGGCGGCCTGACCGGCAACTACTCGTTCAAGTCGCGCTTCGAGGAGGGTGAGGGGACCAACCCCGAGGAGCTGATCGGGGCCGCGCATGCCGGCTGCTTCTCGATGGCCCTCTCCAAGCAGCTCGCCGACGCGGGCGCGACCGACACCTCGGTGGAGACCACCGCAAAGGTGCACTTCGACAAGACCGACGCGGGCATGACCGTGACCCGGATCGACCTGGAGACCGTCGGCCAGGTCCCGGGCATGGATGAGGCCCAGTTCACCAAGCTGGCCGAGGCGGCCAAGGAGAACTGCCCCATCTCGCGGCTGCTCTCGCCGGGCGCGCAGATCGCGCTGACCGCCCGCCTCGCCTGATCCGTTCCCGCCCCGACCCGCGCCACGCGACCACGTACGCCTGGCGGGGCGGCCGTCTCGTCCAACCCGCACGGGTGGTCGGGTGGCGGCGGGTCGGGAAGGATGGGCGGCGTGGCCGTGGAGATGAGCGGGGAACGGTTCGAGGAACTTGTCGGCGAGGCGCTCGACGAGGTGCCCGAGGAACTGCTCGGGCTGATGAGCAACGTGGTCATCCTGGTCGAGGACGACCCGCCGCCGGGCGAGGACCTGCTCGGGCTCTACGAGGGGCACGCCCTCACCGAGCGGGGCTGGGACTACTCCGGCGTCCTGCCGGACCGGATCCTCATCTACCGCCGCCCGATCCTGCGGATCTGCGACACGGAGGAGGACGTCGTCGACGAGGTCGCGGTGACCGTGGTGCACGAGATCGCCCACCACTTCGGCATCGACGACGAGCGGCTGCACGCCCTCGGCTGGGCCTGACGGGTGCCCGTCCGCCGCCCCGCTCGGCCGGTCCCCGGCGTTGCGGGAGTCCCCTAGCCTCCTGTGCAGGCACATCCCGATGCAGGAGGAAACCCATGCGCAGCGCGCCGTTCTCCGCGGAGAACCTGGAAAAGGAGTCCCAGCAGCCGGGCATGCGGCTGCAGAACTCCAAGATGCTGAAGATCGAGCTGAACGGCGAGGCGATGGCCCGGGTCGGGTCCATGGTCGCCTACCAGGGGCAGGTGCACTTCCAGGCGCTCGGCTCGGGCGGCATCGGCAAATACCTCAAGCAGCGGCTCACCGGCGAGGGCGTCCCGCTGATGAAGGTCAGCGGGCGCGGCGACGTCTTCCTCGCCGACCTCGCCAAGGACGTGCACATCATCGACCTGGAGCCCGGTGACGCCCTGTCGATCAATGGCTCGAGCGTCCTCGCCTTCGACTCCACGCTGGCCTATGAGATCAAGATGGTCAGCGGCATGGGCTTCGCCTCCTCCGGGCTGTTCAACTGCGTCTTCACCGGCCACGGCCGGATCGCCGTCACCACCGAGGGGACCCCGGTGGTGCTCAACGTGGATGCCCCGACGTACGTCGACCCGCAGGCGGCGGTCTGCTGGTCGGCCAACCTCCAGACCGGTTACCACCGCGCCGACCAGCTCGGCCTCGGCACCCTGATTGGCCGGACCACCGGTGAGGCGTTCACGATGAGCTTCGCCGGTCAGGGCTTCGTCGTGGTCCAGCCGTCCGAGGAGCGGCCGGGGCAGGGCAGCGGCACCCAGCAGCAACAGGGCGGCATGCTCGGCGGCCTGCTGCAGTGACATGCGGTGCGCGGGGCGTCCGGCCCGGGCGCCCCGCGTACCGTCAGCTCAGCTCACCGGTGCGCAGCCGGGCCAGCCAGGCCGTCGCGTCGGCGTAGTCGGCGTCCGAGAGGCCGGCCGGAGCGGGGACCGGCCGGTCGCTCGCCGCCGGGCTCCACCGGTGCCGGGGGTACGACCCGAGGAAGCGCACGTCCGCACAGATCCGGCGCAGCCCCTGCAACGCCTCGCCTAGCCGGGCGTCGGCCACGTGCCCGGTGCAGTCGAGGAAGAAGACGTACCGGCCGAGCGCCTCGCCGGTCGGGCGGGACTCGATCCGGGTCAGGTTCACCCCGCGTACGGCCAGCTCCATCAGCACGGAGAGCAGCGCGCCCACCCGGTCGTGGGCGATGTAGACCGCCAACGACGTGACGTCGTCGCCGGTGGGGGGCGGCGGCGGGGCGGGTCGGGACAGCAGCGTGAACCGGGTCACCGCGTCCGGATGGTCGGCGATCTTGTCGGCGAGCACGGTCAGCCGGTGCCGGGCCGCGCCGATCGGGGCGCAGATGGCGGCGTCGTACTCGCCCGCCGCCGCGCCGGCCGCGGCTGCGCCGTTCGACAGCACGTCGACCACGGTCGCGTCGGCCAGGTGGTCGCGCAGCCAGCTCCGGCACTGGGTGGACGCCTGCGGGTGCGCGGCCACGCTCCGCACCTCGGCCAGGGAGTTGCCCGGACGGGCCGCCAGCACGAACTCCACCGGCAGGATCACCTCTCGGGTGATCACCAGCGGCTCGCCCTCGGCCAGCTCGTCGAGGGTCACCCCGACCGCGCCGCCGATCGAGTTCTCCAGCGGCACCAGGGCCGCGTCCGCCTCCCCGGCCCGTACGACGTCCAGTGCTTCGCCGACGCTGCGGGCCGGCGTCCGGTTGCCTCGCTCGGCGGCGGGGACGGTACGCAGCGCCTGTTCGGCGAAGGTGCCCTCGGGGCCGAGGTAGACGAAGCGGGTCGGCGGTGTTCCGGGCATGACGACCAGCCTACGCACCGGGGGTGCCGTCGCAGGCCAGAGTCCGGATGCCGGGCGGGCCGGTGGCGCGTACCTCGGCGGAGCAGACGTCGGTCCCGGCGGTCACCAGTTCCAGGGCGGCCGGCTTGCCCTGCGTGACCACCTGGAGTTCCTCGTGCCCGGTCACCGCCAACACGGTGTACTGCCAGTCCTCCGCGCAGAGGGGCCCCGTTCGGGCCGTGACCCGGACGTTCCGGGGCAGCACCCGCGCGCCGCGCAGCAGCGCGATCACCCGTTCCCCGGACGGCCCGGACCCACAGGGTGCGGCGCTCGGGGCTGTGGTGGGGCTACGGGTCGGCGCGCCCCGCGTGGCCGGGGCGGTCGGCGTCGCGCTCGGCGTGGCCGTGGGCGTGGGGGTGGCGGTGACGGCTGGGGCGGCCGACCGTTGCAGCTCCGGCGGGACGCCGCAGCCGGCGAGAGCCAGCACCGCGACCAGTGCCGCCGGAACGGCCCGCGGGGGGCGCGGTGCCGCCGGGCGGCTCGGTCTCCGGCGGTCGGTGGGGCTAAGTGGGGTGGGTGGCACGGGTCCGATCCTCGGGAATCGAGGGATGTCCTTGCGGCCGGGCGGCCGAGCCCATCGTAAGAGGATCACGTGGCCAGGTGAAGGTCACCTGTGCACCCGGTGCCCGGTCCGCGACGTGCGGGCGGGGCCGCCCCGGCATCGCCGGTGCGCCGCGGAGCGCCCGTTTTCGCAGGTCAGACCCGGGAGAAGAAGGTCAGGGAGCCGGCCACGTCGCCGTCGGCGAGCACCGGGGTGGAGATGGCGTCGACGGTGGTGCCGCCGCCGGTGCCGGGCCCCTGGACCCGGAGCAGGCCGCGGGCCAGCCGGCCGGAGTGCAGGGCGAGCAGCGGCGGGATCTTGTCGGTCTCCAGCTCGGTCAGCTCGCTCGGCTTGGCAGTGAAGTCGACCAGGCGCAGGCCGCCCTCCAGCAGCGGCAGTCCGATCACGTCCTCCGGCTCGCCGAGGTGGAGCAGCTCGCAGCCCGACAAAGAGATCGCCACCACGGTGGTGCCGGCGTCGATCAGCAGGCACGGCTCGGCGGCTCGGGAGACCGCGCCGGACCACTGCCCGACGTTGTCGGACTCCTGCTCGGCCGGTGTCCCCGCCATGGGCACGAAGACTTCCGAGAGCGAGAGTTCGACGTGGGCCACCGCGCCTCCTATGTACACCGACGGTTCGTCCACGCTAGCCGGTCGGCACGGCGCCCGTGCGCCTGTGCTGAACCACCGGCCGTCGGTGCTGCTCAGGGTGCCTCAGGGAGCACTGGCGGGCCGTGGGGGCAGGTGTCGGTGCGGTGGGTGTCCGTGTCGGGGCGGCCGGGGACGGCGCGGGCCGACGGAACCGCCGGAGGCGGGCCCGGGGACCGCGTGACGTCGCCGCAGACGTTACCGGCGTGCGGCCTGCTTGTCAGCGGCCGTTCGGCCCTCGTCATACCACCGGTAGTCGGCTGCTGGACGGTACGTGCCGTGGAGCCAGGTGGACGGGGTCTGGGCGACCCGGGAGAGCTTCTCGGCGGTGGCCGGGCTGATCCGATTGCCGCCCGCCACGAGCAGGCGGTCCAGCTCCCGGTGGGTGGCCATGAGGCAGTCCTTCGGCAGGCCGTACACGCTGATGACCCCGGAGCCGACGAAGGTCAGCACCGGGGTCACCGGGATCGGCAGGCCGACCGCCTCGGAGAGGGCCTTGCTGGCCCGCTTGGCGTCCCGGCGCGCCTCGGCCACATAGGGCGGGCGCTTGCCGTTGATCTGCACCACGTCGCCGGCGACGAGCACCCGGGCGCGGCCGTTGTCGGCGATGGTGACCGCGAAGAGCCCGCTCGGCCCGATGGCGAGGAACCCGGCCCGATCGTCCTGGCCGCGCTCGAGCAGGACGTCCGAGACGTCTGTCCGGGGCCACTCGATGACGTGCCAGGCGGGACCGAGGTGGTCGAGTTGGCCGAGCGCCCGGGCTCCGGCCGCCTCCAACCGGCGGGCGTCCCGCTCGGCCCGGCGGCGGCGGGCCCACTGCAGCGGAGTCGGTCGGGTGGGTTCGAGCACCGAGGTGGACTCGACCCGGGGGTGAGGCACCGCGACCGGTGGTAAGGCCCGGGTCGGCACAGCTCGGCGAGCGGGAAAGACAGTCATCGCGACCTCCGGCAAAAGGTCTCTCGAAGTTATGTCCTCACTACCCTACGTTGCGCACCCGGGTGGTCGGCAAGTTGGAGCGCCGGAATGAGTGCGGATGAATGCCATATTCATCCACACATCTTTTCCCGGATGGTGCGGACGCCTGTCCTACGCTGCGAAGGTGACCCACTATGTGGACAGCGAGGTCGCCCGACTCGGCACGGTGCTCCTGCACCGCCCCGGGCCGGAACTGGCCCGGCTCACCCCACGCAACAACGACGCCTTGCTCTTCGACGCTATCCCATGGGTGGGCCGGGCGCAGGAGGAGCATGACGCCTTCGCCGAGGCCCTGCGTTCCCGCGGGGTGGAGGTGCTCTACCTGGCCACCCTGCTGGCCGAGGCGCTCGCCGTGCCGGGCGCCCGGGCCGAGCTGACCGAACTCGTGCTGCGCTCGCCCCGGCTGGGCGACACGCTGCGCCGGCGGGTCGCCGACCACCTCGCGTACCTCGACCCGGCCGCCCTGGCCGACGTGTTCATCGCCGGACTCGCCCACGAGGAACTGCGGGTCGGCCGGGACCGGCCGGGCGGCCTGGTCTGGACCCTGATGGACCGGCACGACTTCGTCATCGATCCGCTGCCCAACCTGCTGTTCACCCGGGACTCCTCGGTCTGGATCTCCGACCGGGTCGGGGTGACCAGCCTGGCCATGCCGGCCCGGCGGCGGGAGACCACCCTGACCGACACGATCTACCGCCACCACCCGCGCTTCGCCGGTACGGAGTTCGTCTACCACCCGGAGCTGGAGCACCTGGAGGGCGGCGACGTGCTGTTGCTCGGGCCCGGGGTGCTCGCCGTGGGAGTGGGCGAGCGGACCACGCCGGCCGGCGCGGAACGGCTCGCCCGGCAGGTCTTCGGCGCCGGCCTGGCGCACACCATCCTGGTGGTGCCGATCGCCCAGGAGCGGGCCACGATGCACCTGGACACGGTCTGCACCATGGTCGACGTGGACGCCGTGCTGATGTACCCCAACATCGCCAGCGAACTGTCGGCGTACACGATCATCGCCGGGGTGGACGGCGACGAGCCGCGGGTCGACGGTCCGGCGCCGTTCCTGCGCGCCGCCGCCGACGCGATGGACCTCGACCAGCTCCGGGTGATCGACACCGGCCTCGACCCGGTCACCGCCGAACGGGAGCAGTGGGACGACGGCAACAACACCCTCGCCCTCGCGCCCCGGCTCTGCGTGGGCTACGAGCGGAACGTGGAGACCAACGCCCAGCTGGAACGGGCCGGCATCGAGGTGATCGCCGTCGCCGGCTCGGAGCTGGGCTCCGGGCGGGGCGGGCCGCGCTGCATGTCCTGCCCACTGCTCCGCGAACCGCTGCACCGCTGAAAGGAGGGGCCCCTTGTTAACACACGTCTGTTAACAAGGGGCCCCTCCTTACACCTCAACGCAGGGTGAGCTGGCGGCCGAGGAGGCCTTGACGGGCGCGGCGCCCGGCGACGTCCAGCGGCTCCTGCTCCGCGAGCGCCTCGGCGTATCGCTTGGCGAACTCGGTCACCGGCTCCTCCCAGTCGGCGGCCGGGGTGTCCTCCGGCAGGTCCCAGACCGGCACCAGGCGGCCGTGCGCCCGGAACATGCCGGCGAAGCGGGTGTTGTCGCCGAGGGTCAGCGTGCCGGCCACGCTCAGCCGGGACAGCGCGTCGAGCGCCACGTCCTCGTCGTCCGGCAGCACCCAGCGCACGTGGGCCTTCTCGGGCACCTGGCACCAGTACGCCGCCCGCGCCGCCGCCAGCTTCACGGTCGGGTAGACCGCCGCGTTGGCCCGCTCCAGTGACGCCTGCACGGACGGGTCGTCGGTCGCGCCCGGGTCGAGCCAGAACCCGAACCCGTCATGCATGGTGATCTCGAGCGGGCCGTCGACCAGGATGTCCTGCAGGCGGGGCCCCGGGCCGGGCAGCGGCGGCACCGACACCTGGCCGCCCGGCTCGGTACGCAGGGCGCAGAGCAGCGCGTCGGCCAGGTCCCGGGAGACGTCGCCGGACTGCTGGTGCCGCTGCAGACCGATGAAGACCCGCCCGTCCGGCTTGGTCATGGCCGGGGCGGCCATCGGCAGCACGGTGGCCAGGGCGACCGGCCGGTCGCCGTACTCCTCGGCCAGCTCGGGGGTCAGCTTCAGCGGCGCGGTGGCGGCCGGAACCAGCTCGCGCAGCGCGATCCACTCCGGCTCGTCAACCAGCCCCTCGAACGGTCGGGGCACGAAGACGTCGCGCACCTTCTGCCGCTTCGGGCTGACTTCGGCGACCGCCTGCTGGCTCTTTCGACGCTTGCTCATGCGACCGCCTCGCTCCGCTCGGCGTCCGCATGAGGCTCCACGGCACCGTGCCTGATGATTCGCTCGCTGCGCTCGCTCATGGCAGCACAGCCTAGATGCCGGACCGGAGTGGTGGGGGCAGGACCCGCCTTCCGGCCCGCTCAGCCGGCGGCGACCAGGTCGGACCGGACCGACCGGATCGGGTCGAACTCGGCCCAGACGCTCTGGCCGAGGCCGTCGCGCTCGACTCCCCAGCGGCTGGCCAGGCCGGCGACGATGTGCAGCCCGCGTCCGTCGACCGAGTCCGGGGTCGACGGACGCATCAGTGGGCCCACGGCGGAACCGCCGTCGGTGACCCGGAGCTGGACGCGCTGCCCGTCGGCCGCCGGGCGCAGCCGCCAGGCCACCCGGACCACCCCGCCAGGTAGCGGATCGGCATGGCGTACGGCGTTGCCCACCAGCTCTGCGAGGACCGCGACCAGATCGGCCAGCAGGGCCGGAGGTACGACGTCCGCCAGTTCGTCGGCGAGCCGGTGCCGGGCCAGACGCGCGCCGGTCGCGTGGTGCGGCACCACCACACACCACGAGCGCTCGGCCGAACCCGTCGACACCGTCGTCCCTCTCCGCCCCGCGGGCACCCTGGTCATCCCCGTGGCAGCCGCACTTCTGCGACCGTACCCCCACCGGTCCTCGGTCGAAGGGATACCCATCCATTCTGTTGTTCAACAATCTGACGGACGAGATAGAGGCCCAGGCCGGCCCCCGGGTAGCGCCGGCGGTCACCGGATTCGCCCTGCCAGAACCGGTCGAACGCCCGTTCCACGTGCTCCGGTCGGATGCCGATGCCCCGGTCGGCGACGCGGAAGCAGACGGTCCGCTCGTTCGCCGCGGCGGTGACCTCGATGGGGGTGCCGGGCCGGGAGTACTTTTCGGCGTTGGTGCTCAGCTCGGTGAGCACGGTGGCCAGGCCGTGCCGGTCACCGAGCGCCTTGGGCAGGTCGACCGGCAGGTCGAGGACGATCCGGTGCCGGACGTCGGCCGGCAGGTCGGTGACCGCCGCCCGGAGCGCGGCGGCGAGGTCGAAGGGAGCGGCCGGCTCCCCGGGCCGGTTCTCGGTGGCGGCGGTGAGCAGCCGGTCGACCAACCGGGCCAGCTCGTTGGCCCGCTGCCCGATGATCCGTGCGGCGTGCCGCCGGTCGTCGTCGCTGAGGGACTCCCAGTGGTCGGTGAGGGTGTCCGCGTACCCCTTGATCACGGTGACCGGGGTACGCAGCTCGTGGCTGGTCACCGCGACGAAGAGGTCCCGGTCGTGGTCGCGGCGCTGCTGGTCGGTGATGTCCCGGAAGGTGACCACCCGCAGCGAGTTCGGGCCGGGCAGCTCCGCGGCGGTGAGCCGCAGCCAGCGGCCGTCCGGCAACCGGTGGTCGAGCACCTGTCCGGACGGGGGCAGCGGGAAGGGCAGCGGGCGGTTCAGCGCCTCGGTGGCCGGGCGGCCGGTCACCTGCGCGGCGGCCGGGTTCCACAGCCGTACGTGGTGCCCCTGGTCCACCACCGCGAGGCCGTCGGCGAGAGCCGCCACCACCGGGACGTCGCCGTGCACCGGTAGGCCGGTCTGGTCGCCGTACAGGTGGGCTATGCAGGCGGCGACGTACCCGATGACGGCGTGCTGGGAGTCGTCGAGCTGCTCCCCCTCGGGGAAGAGCGCGTGCAGGCTGCCCACCCTGAGGCCGCCGATCTCGGCCCGCGCCGCGATCATCCGGCGCTGCCCCCGGCCGGCCGCCTCGTCGGCGAGCGCGCCCGGGATGGCGTCCACCCGGACCTCGCGGACGGCGGGACCGGAGAGGAGGCAGACGGTGGCCGGGTCGTTCGGTGGCAGGGGACGGCCGACGACGAACTCGGCGCTGCCGGTCGCCGCGATCACCCGGCCCCCGGCGGGGGTGAACTCGACGAACACCAGGCCGGCAGCGCCCACGGCGGACTCGACCACCCGGAGCAGGCGGGTGAGCACCGGCAGCCCGGAGTCCCCGGAGTTGATCATCGTGATCACGCCGGTGTGGCCGGCGATGAGCGCGCGATAGTCGGTTCGCTCCGGCATGTCCCGAGTCTGCCCCGCCGAACCGGTCGGGGGACACCCCCGGTCGGGGCGGGACCGACCGCCGGACGGATCGACCGGGCTCAACGGCCCAGCCGGGCCAACGTCCGGGCGGGTCGGTCGGTGATCACGCCGTCCACCTCGGCGGCCAGCACCAGCTCCAGGTCTTCCGGCTCATTCACCGTCCAGATGTAGACCTGGTTGCCGGCGGCCCGCAGCGCGGGGACGAGCTGCGGCCGGGCCCGGACCAGGGCGACCCCCGGCCCGGCGATCCGGATGCCGAACGGCAGCCGGCCCAGCCGCAGCCAGCGCGGCAGCACCTCCAGCAGCAGCACCGTGGGTAGGCCGGGCGCGAGGTCGCGGATCCGGCGTACGGCGAGTGGGGAGAAGGACATCACGGTGACCCGGACCGGATCGTCCGGGCGGGGTTCGGCGAGGCCGTACCGGCGCAGCATGGTGACCAGGCGGCGTTCCACGTCCCGGCCGTACCGGGTGGGGTGCTTGGTCTCGATCAGCAGCCGGACCGGCCGGCCGGCGGCCAGCACGGCCTCGAGCAGCCGTTCCAGGGTGAGCAGCCGGGTGTGCGACTCGTCGAGCGGTTCGTCTCCCTCGGCAGCCACCCCGCCGGGGTGCCACGAACCGAAGTCCAGCGTCTCCAGCTCGGCGAGGGTACGCGCGCTGACCAGCCCGTGGCCGTTGCTGGTCCGGTCCAGCCGGCGGTCGTGCACGCACACCAGGTGCCCGTCCCGGGTCAGCCGGACGTCGCACTCCAGTCCGTCGGCGCCCTCGTCGAGCGCTCGCAGGTACGCGGCCAGGGTGTGCTCGGGCAGGTCGTACGAGGAGCCGCGGTGCGCGAAGACCAGGGGGGTGCTCATGCCGGTCGACGCGCCTCAGATGACCTGGCCCGGCTGCCCGTTGTCGGTGACCACCGGGCGGCCGGCGGCGGCCCACTCGCCCATCCCGCCCTCGACGTTGCGCACCTGGTCCCAGCCGTTGCGCAGCAGGTACGCGACGACCTGCGCGGACCGCCCGCCGGAGCGGCAGATCACGGCCACCGCGCGGTCGTCGGGCACCTCGGACAGCCGGCCGGGCAGCTCGGTCATCGGCAGGTGGTGGGCGGCCGGCGCGTGGCCGGCGGCCCACTCGTCGTCCTCCCGGACGTCGAGCAGGTAGGTGTCGTCGGGCAAGGCCGACGCGGGCAGGCTGGGAACGCGGGGTCCGAACACGGCTACCAAGCCTAGACCGCCGGCCCGGTCACAGCCGGTTGACCCAGCGGGGATTGGCCACGGCCCACTCGGGCATCCGGGTGGCCCGCAGCGCGTCGAAGAGCCCGCCGCCGCCGTTGTCCAGCACCACGTACGAGACCTCGTCGATGACCTGCGGATACGAGGGGACCTGCACCCCGTGCAGCGCGTCCGCCGACAGTCCGCGGAACGCGAAGAGCAGGTCGTCCAGCGACACGCCGTTGGTGTCCACGGTCAGCGCCCCGCCGACCGCCCGGAGCACCCGGTCGAGCTTGACCGGATCGTCGCGCACGTGCGCCTCACCGGCCTTCTCGAGCACCGCGCGGAGCATCTGCTGTTGGTGGCGCTGCCGGTCGTAGTCACCGGCGGGCAGGTCGTAGCGCTGCCGGACGTAGTCCAGGGCCCGGGCGCCGTCCATCTGCTGGCAGCCGGGGGTGAACAGGGTCTTGGTGTGGACCGACCGGACCTCGGTGTCGACGCACATGCGGATGCCACCGAGCAGGTCGATGACCTCCTTGAAGCCGGAGAAGTCGACCAGCGCGGCACCGTCGAAGCGGATCCCGCTGATCCGGGTCAGGGTGGCGGAGAGCAACCGCGCCCCGGCCTCACCGCCACCGCCGTGCTCGATTGCCGCGTTGATCTTGTCCTGGCCGCCGCCGTAGCCGGCCGCCGGCGGGATGGTGACCAGCAGGTCGCGCGGAATCGAGATCAGGTACGCCTGCCGCACGCCGGCCGGCACGTGCACGATCAGAATGCTGTCGGAGCGCTGGTCATCGGGGTTGGCGCCGGGCCGGTGGTCCGAGCCGACCAGCAGGTAGTTGAGCGCGCGGGACAGGTCGGTCCTCCGCTGCCGCGCAGCCGAGTCGAGCAGGTCCTGCTTGGCCACCGTACGGTCGTACCGGTGGGTGAGCCAGTGCAGCCCCGCCAGCCCGAGCGTGGCGAGCAGGATCAGGGCGAGTCCGCCACCGAGCAGGAACCGGGTCCAGCGGGCGGTTTGTCCCCGCCCGTGTCTGGTCCGTGCTCGCCTGAACGTGATGCCCTCCCCCGCAGTCCCGTCGTGAGACCACCTCACGTCAGGCTACGGCCCGGCGTGCCCGGAGGTGGCCGCTTTCGCCGCAGCTACCGCCGGGTCACGCTCACTTTCTGGTGGAGAGGACTTCCGGGTTGGACACCACGAAATCGGCGAGCGTGTCGTCCTTGACCGCCCGGAACATCTGCTGGCTCAGCTCGTTCAGCGTCTCCCGGTTGTTGGCGTTGGTGGCGAACGTGCCGCCGTTGGTCCGCAGGGTGACCAGGTCGTTGCCGGTGACGCCCTTGAGGGTGAAGATGAGGTCGGCGATCGGTACGCCGCCGGTGTCCAGGATGAGGGCCTTGCCGGCCGCCTTGATCAGCTGGTTCAGCTTGAGCGGGTTGGTCAGCACGCCCTTCTCGGTGGCCTTCTTCGCCATCGCCTTGATCAGCTGCTGCTGGTTCTGCTGGCGGTCGTAGTCGCCGCCCGGCAGCCCGTAGCGCTGGCGGGCGTAGTCGAGCGCCTCCCAGCCCTCCATCTCCTTGCAGCCCTTCTTGTGCACCACCTTGGTGCGGGGCTTGCCGGTCTTCTTGGCGTCCGCGTTCCACATCGGCTTGCCGTCGACCAGCGACATGTGCTTCGACGCGACCTCGTGGCTCACGCAGATCCGGACGGTGCCGAGGGCGTCGATGACGCTCTTGAAACCGCCGAAGTTGATGATCGCGGCGCCGTCGAAGCCGATCCCGGTCATCTGCTTGATGGTCTTGGCCATCAGTTGGGCGCCGCCCTCCCAGCCGCCACCGTTCTGCGCGCCGAAGTAGAAGGCGGCATTGATCTTGTCGGTGCCGTGCCCCGGGATCTCCGCCTCGGTGTCGCGCGGGATCGAGATCAGGTACGCCTGGTCGTGGCTGGCCGGGATGTGCAGGATGATGATGGTGTCCGATCGGACGTTGTCGGCGGCCCAGCGTTCCCGGGCATCGACGCCGAGCAGGAGCATGTCGATCGGGCCGTCGAGGTTCTTGCCGCCCTCGGCCTCGGTCTTGCCCGCGTCGCCGAGCAGGTTGCCCTGGTCGATGCTGCTGGTGGCCTGACCGATCAGCGCCTTGGCGCCGACGATCGCGGCGCCGCTGGCCATCATCAGCACCGCGCCGAAGATCAGCGTGAGCCGGGCCCACAGCGGGTCCTTGCGCTTGGCCCGCTTCTTCGCCCCGCCGGGGCCGGGCCCGCCCGGGCCGGGCTGAGCCGGAACGATCGGGGGCACCCGCCCGGGCGCGCCGGGCTCCAGTGGCGCAGGGCGATGGCTGGTCTGAACCGGCATGCGTGCTCCAGCTCGTGATGGGGGGCGGGATTACTTTACAAATCCGTCCCCGTTCTGGCGACCTCGTCTGCCGACTTTTGCCGAAGATCTGCGTACGCGTGCCGGTGGCAATACTGAACGGCTAGTTGAAAGCGGCCGGTCGGCGGTTGGCTCGCCGTGAGGCGACCCTTGACCACCGACCGGCCGAGTGCATTCGGAACGTTGTCAGTTGCCGTTGCCCGTGCCGTCGGCCGGCTGGTTGGCCTGCACCCAGTCGGCCATCCTGTCCGTGGCCATGGCCTGGTACATCGCCGCCGCCTTCTCCCGGTCGGAGGCCACCACCGACTGGCCGCCGACGTTCTGCCCGCCTCGGTTGGGGCTGGTGAGGAAGGTCAGATTCTCGCTGCGCAGGTTCCGGAACTGCAGCGCCATGTCGGTCAGGGAGAATTCCTGGTCGACCGTCACCGCCTTGGTGACCGCCTTGAGAAACTCGTCCAGCTTCTTGGGGTTGGTCAATGTGCCGGTGCTGGCCGCCTTGTCCATCAGCGCCTTGAGGAACTCCTGCTGGTGACGCATGCGGGCGAAGTCGCTGGTGGGGAACTGCTTGCGCTGGCGCACCCAGTCGAGGGCCTCGGCCCCGTTCATGTGGTTCACGCCCTTGGTGAACTTCCGGTGCGGCTTGTGGATCGAGGTGATGGTCCGGTCCACCTTCAGGTCCACGCCGCCGAGCGCGTCGGTGACATCCTTGAACCCGCCGAAGTCGATCGCCATGACGTGGTCGATCCGGACGTCGGTGAAGCACTCCACGGTCTTCACCGCGAGCGGCAGACCGCCCCACGCGAAAGCCGCGTTGATCTTGTTGCGCGAACCGGAGTCGCAGGACGCGCCGGCGTTCTCCGGGATCGGCACGTAGAGGTCACGCGGGATGGAGACCAGGTAGGCCTTGTCGTGATCGGCCGGGACGTGCATGAGGATCAGCGTGTCCGCGCGCCACTTGCCGGCCTTGTCCATCGGGGCGTCCGGATCCCGGGAGTCGGTGCCGGCCAGCAGGATGTCGAGCGTGCCGTCGACCTTCTTGGTCGGCCGCCCGCCGGTGATCTCGGAGAAGGGGTCGGTGCGGCGCAGGTCGTCGTTGAGGTTGCTGGCGTAGAGCCACGCCCCAGCGCCGCCGAGCAACGCGAGCACCAGCACCGACACGCCGGCCACCAGGGCGATCCGCCTCCAGCGCGGGCGGGGACCACCCCGCCCGGGGACACCGCCGAAGCCGCCGGGCCCACCGGGGCCCGCCGGCCCGCCCGGGCGCGGCCCCTCGTCGTACGACGGAAACGGTCTGGTTTCGGTGACGCGGGCGCGGCCGGCGGTGCCCCAGCCAGGGGCGGGGACTTGGGCGCGGCCCGCGTTCCAACTCAGATATGGAAGCGGAAAGCCGGTAGAGGTGGTCGCTGACATGTACCGAGGGTAGGCCGAGCGGGCCAGTCTCGCCTTCAGGCGGAGCCGGGTGTCAACATCCTTCCGGCCGGGATCAGTACCCCAGCCGCCCGCGGAAATACTCGATCGTGCGTCGCAGGCCGTCCTCGGGTGCCACGGTGGGCTCGTATCCCAACAGCTCGCGGGCGCGCGTGAGGTCGGGGCGACGCTTCTCCGGGTCGTCGGCGGCTCGTGTGATGTAGCTCACCTCGGACCTGCTTCCGGTGAGGGACACGATCGTCTCGGCCAGTTGCCGCATCGACATCTCGTGCTCGGTGCCGCAGTTGATCGGGCCGGTCTCGGTCGAGTCGAGCAGCAGCAGGATGCCCCGCACCAGGTCGTCCACGTAGCAGATCGAACGGGTCTGGCTGCCGGTGCCGTGCACCGTGATCGGCTCGCCACGCAGCGCCTGTGAGACGAAGGTCGGGATGGCGCGGCCGTCGTCCGGCCGCATCCGCGGACCGTACGTGTTGAAGATCCGGACGATCGCGGTGTCGGTGCCCCGGCTGCGGTGGTACGCCATGGTGGCCGCCTCCGAGAAGCGCTTCGCCTCGTCGTAGACGCTCCGGATGCCGATCGGGTTGACGTTGCCCCAGTACGTCTCGCGCTGCGGGTGCTCCTTCGGGTCCCCGTACGCCTCGGAGGTGGAGGCCATCAGGAACCGGGCGCCGTCGGCGGTGGCCCGCTCCAGCAGGTGCAGGGTGGCGACCGAACCGACCCGCAGGATCTCCACCGGCAGCTTCTCGAAGTCGGTGGGGCTGGCCGGGGAGGCCATGTGCAGAATCGCGTCGAACCGCTCGGCCATGGCCGGGTGATGGGTCGGCAGCCCGTCGGAAATGTCCGCCTCGATCAGCGTGAACGTCGGCTTCTCCAGCAGGTGGGCCACGTTCTCCTTGGCGCCGGTCACGAAGTTGTCCAGCACCACGACCGTGCAGCCACGCTCGATGAGCCGGTCCACCAGGTGTGACGGCACGAAGCCGGCGCCGCCGGTGACGAGGACCCGGTGTCCGGATTCGAATCGGGGAGCAACGTTCATGCGGGCCAGCCTACTCATGCGGATGGGCCGGAGCCGACGGCTCCGGCCCATCGAGGTTGCGTCGTCAGTGCGCGCCCGCGCCGGTGAGTGCGCGCACCTCCAGTTCGGCGTACTTCTCCTCGTCGTGCTCCTTGGACAGCAGGGTGCCGATCCAGCCGCAGAGGAAGCCGAACGGGATCGAGATGATGCCCGGGTTCGAAAGCGGGAACCAGTGCCAGTCGTGCTCCGGGAACATGGCCGTCGGCGCGCCGGAGACCACCGGGGAGAAGAAGACCAGCACCACGGCGGCGAGCAGGCCGCCGTAGATCGCCCAGACCGCGCCGGACGTGTTGAAACGCTTCCAGAACAGGCTGAAGAGGATCGCCGGCAGGTTGCCCGAGGCGGCCACCGCGAAGGCCAGCGCCACCAGGAAGGCCACGTTCAGGCTCTGCGCGAAGATCGACAGGACGATCGAGATCGCGCCGATCACCAGGGCGGAGATCCGGGCGACGTTCACCTCCTGCCGCTCCGACACCTGGCCGTCCTTGACCACATTGGCATAGAAGTCGTGCGCCAGGCTGGACGACGAGGCCAGGGTGAGCCCGGCGACCACCGCCAGGATGGTGGCGAAGGCGACCGCCGCGATGATCGCCAGCAGGGCGGCGCCGCCCAGGTCCCCGCCGAGGAACTTGATGCCCAGCGCCTCGGCCAGCTGGGGCGCGGCGGCGTTACCGGCCTTGTCCTGGGCCTTGATCGCCTCGCCGCCGACCATCGCCGCCGCGCCGAAGCCGAGCGCCAGGGTCAGCAGGTAGAAGGTGCCGATGATGCCGATCGCCCAGAGCACGCTCTTGCGGGCCGCCTTCGCGGTCGGCACCGTGTAGAACCTGATCAGGATGTGCGGCAGGCCGGCCGTGCCGAGCACCAGGGCGATGCCGAGCGAGAGCAGGTCCATCTTGTTGTAGAAGGTCTGCGTCGCATTGCCGGCCACTTCCACGCCGTAGCGCTGGCCTGGCCTGAGGAAGTGCTCTCCCTTGCCCGATGCCGCCGCCGCGTCGCCGAGCAGGGTGGAGAGGTTGAACTTGTAGTGCGCCAGCACCAGCAGGGTCATCACGATCGCGCCGGTCATCAGCAGGAACGCCTTGACGATCTGGACGTACGTGGTGCCCTTCATGCCGCCCACCGTGACGTAGATGATCATCAGGGCGCCGACCAGGAGGATGGTGGCGACCTTCGCGGTGTCGGCACCCATGCCGAGGAAGGTGGTGCCCGGCTTGATGCCGAGCAGCAGCGCGACCAGCGCGCCCGCGCCCACCATCTGGGCCAGCAGGTAGAAGATCGACACGGTGATGGTGGAGACCGCGGCCGCCGTCCGGACCGGGCGCTGGCGCATCCGGAACGCCAGCACGTCGGCCATGGTGTAGCGGCCGGAGTTGCGCAGCAGTTCGGCGACGAGCAGCAGTGCGACCAGCCAGGCGACCAGGAAACCGATCGAGTAGAGGAAGCCGTCGTAGCCGTACAGGGCGATGATGCCGGCGATGCCGAGGAAGGACGCGGCCGACATGTAGTCGCCGCCGATCGCCATGCCGTTCTGGAAGCCGGAGAAGGAGCGACCCCCGGCGTAGAAGTCGGTGGCGGTCTTCGTCTGCCGGCTCGCCCAGACGGTGATGGCGAGCGTGATCGCCACGAAGACCAGGAAGAGCGTGATGGTGAGGTTGCGGGCGGTGGTGCTGCCCGCGTCAGCCGCGAGGACCGTCGTCATGGGTCACCTCCCCGATCTCGGCGCGGATCCGGTCGGCGACCGGATCGATCCGGCGGTCGGCGAACCGGGCGTAGAGCCACGCGATGACGAACGTCGAGACGAACTGGAGCAGGCCGAAGACCAGGGCGACGTTGACGTGCCCGAAGAGCTTCGCGCCCATGAAGCCCCGCGCGTACGCGGAGAGGATGACGTAGAGCGCGTACCACAGGAAGAACGCGACCGTCATCGGGAAGACGAAACCGCGCAGCGTACGCCGCAACCCGGCGAACTCGTCCGACTGCTGTACGGCGAGATACCGCTCCGCCGCGGATTCGGCCGGTGCGGACGCGGGTGTGTCCGTGGACATCTGTGGATCACCACCTTCGCAAGGCGTGAGGGGAGTTTCGCGCACGGTAGAGAGCGCGCTCCCCGCCCGGGAAGATGCAGGTTGAGCTCGGTCACCCCCTGCGCCGAGCGGTCGCCCCCCTGCGCCGAGTGACCCAGCTCACTCCGCTCACCGGTCAGCTCAGCTCGCGGTAGCGCCCCCGGTAGTGCAGCAGCGGGTCGGTCTCCTCGGCCAGGTCGACCGCCTCGATCGTGGCCTCGACCAGCAGGCCCCAGCCGTACTCCCGGCCGGCGTCGAGTCGGCAGCCGGCCCACCCGCCCGCGTCCGACGGCACCGGGCCGTACGGGGTGTCGGTCCACGAGCCGATGGCGAATAGTCCGCCGGGGGACGGGAAGAGGCCGGCGAAACGGTCGGCGAGCTGCCGATGCGGCGGGCCCAGCGGCGCGACCGCGAACCGCCCTGCCCCCTCGACGGCCGCCCACAGGTCCGACTCCGGGTCGATCAGCCCGAGCAGCCGGTCCGGCTCCCCCTCGGCGACCAGGGTGGACGAGACGGTCAGGCCTGCCGGCCCGGGAGCCGTCCACAGGGTCACCGGGGCGGCCAGCCGCCCGCGCAGCCGGCGTACCGGCGACCGCTGCCCGGCCGGCACCGCGAACGGATCGGTGTGGTGGATCTCCGCGCCCGGCTCATGATTCACGTGGAACATTGTGCCGCTCCGGGCCCGCGCCCAAGCGAGGAAGCGCTCGTGCAGGCCGGTGGCGGAACCGAGTTGTTCGCCGGCCTCGGCCATCAGCACGCCCAGGTACACCAGCAGCGCCGTCCGGTCGTGCCGGTACTCGACCAGCAGACCGAGCCGGGCCGGCTGGCACGGCCAGTGCGCCCCGCACGCCCGGCACCGCCACACCGGCCGCATCGGCAGATGCGCCCGCCTCACCGCCGCTCACCTTCTCGCTCCGGCGTGTCGACCCGTTCCGGCGTGTCGACCGCGGGAGGCGGCTCGTCGAATGAGCGTGATGACGCAGAGACGTATTTATGTCTCACAGACATCAGGCTCGCGGGGGCCAGTGCCTCCCGGCCGCGGCTCGCCCAGGAAACGATCACCAGCGGCCGCCGTTGGCCCGCCAGGCCTGGGCCGGCGTCAACCACCCGGCCCGGCCCGGCCCGGTCGTGGAAACGCGATCGTCGGCTCGCTGGCCCACGTCGGTGCCGGGTTCGGCCGCCCCGTGGGCCGCTCGGGCCTGATCCCGCCGGTCGCGTGGTCGTCACCGCCGGCTTCTTTCTCCGGTACGACCACAGCGCCGCGTTCCTGCGGCTGATGAACCCGAACATCGCCTACCTCCCCGAGGGCTCGGGGGCCGCCCCGGCCGGGGGAATGGCCGAGGCGACCCGACGCAGGACCCGACCGCCGGGCGTCGCCTCCACCAGCCGGGCCGCGTGTCTCCACCCTGGACTCGACGGCCCGGACAGGGGAGGATGCCAGGGCTTACTACGCAGCGCAGTCACGTACTTACCGGAGACGTAAGGATGAACATCGAGATGTGGATCCGGGCGCTCAAGGCCGCCCGGGCCGGCGCGGACGTCTCCCAGGAGGGGCTGGCCGCCCTGATCAAATGGAGCCCGTCCACGGTCGCCGCCATCGAGACCGGCCGCCGCCGGCCCACCATGGAGTTCGCCGTCGCCGCCGACCAGTCCCTCGGCACCGGCGGCCTCCTCGCCGGCATGCTCGAGGAGAGCGAGGCAAGGGGCGGGCCTTCCTGGTTCGAGTCGTGGCCCGACCACGAGCAGCAGGCCGCCCGGCTGTGCTACTTCGAGCCATGTCTGGTTCCCGGCCTCCTGCAAACCGAGGAGTACGCCCGCGCGGTCGCGTCGGCGGGCGGGTTGTACCGGAGCGATCGGGTGGAGGAACTGGTCAACCTCCGGATGAGCCGGCAGCGCCTGCTCCAGCGGGAGGACCCACCGGAATGCGTGTTCGTCATCGACGAGAGTGCGCTGCGTAGACCTGTCGGCGGCCCAGCTGTCATGGACCGGCAGCTCGGCCGGCTGCTGGAAGCCGTCGAGCTGCCGCCGGTGCGCCTGCACGTCCTGCCGCTCGCCGTCGGCGCGCACGCCTCAATGGGCGGCGGCTTCGTGCTCGCGCAGCTGCCCGGCAACGAACGCCTGCTCTGCCTCGACAACGCGGCGCGCGGGCAGATCGCCGATTATCCGGAGTGGATAGGCTTGGTGCAGCGGAAGTGGGAGCATCTGCTCGGCGAGGCGCTCAGCGAGAGTGCCTCGATCGACCTGATCAACAAGCTTAAGGTGACGCCATGACGAGTGCCTCGCCCCGCTGGCGCAAGTCGACCCGGTCGGCCAATGAGGGCAACTGTGTCGAGGTGGCGGACAACCTGCCCGGGGTGGTGCTGGTCCGGGACAGCAAGGACCGCTCCGGCCCGACGCTCTCCTTCACCCCCGGCGCCTGGCGCACCCTGATCACCGCGCTCCGGAGCGGCCAACCGGACTGAGGGAGCCCAAGGTCACGCTCGATCCCGGAAGCAGTGGCCTCGGCTGCCCGCGAGGCCACCACATCCCGGTTCGAACGCGATCTCAGGGGTGGCGGGGCGGGTGGTTCGCGGCCCGCCACAGGGTGACCGCCACCCACGCGCAGCCGATCCCCACGAGGACGCCGTGGGTGATCCGGACCGCCGGCGGCGTGAAGAACTGCGGGAGGAAGAGGACGAAGCCCGCCGCCAGCGGGATGCCGCTGTATCGCGGCAGGACACCCGATCGCCAGATCGCGATGCCGGCCATTACCGCACCGACGGCCAGCGTGACCAGGCCGATTCCGAACGTGGTGGCGGCGGCTGGTTGGAAGCGGACGGTCTCGGCCAGGTCGAGCAGGTCGATGGGCTGGCCGTCGGCGACGCGGGTGGCGATGGCGTGCAGGCCGAAGTCCTCGGCGCCGTAGTAGGGCAGGGTGAGGCCCGCGCCGATCCAGGTGGTCACGGCGGCGGCGAGGGCGAGCGGGCCACCCCGACCGTGCCGCATCGCGTCGGGGAGGGTGAGCAGACCCAGTGGCAGGAGGATGAAGCCGATCATCGCGAACAGGTGGGAGGCGACCCATGCGGGTGAACTCATCGCCTCCGTCGCGCCGGCCATGGTGGTCTCGTCGGCCCATGGGCGGGTGGCTGGGTAGAGGATGAACAGCAGGCCGGCGGCGGCGAGGGCGACAGCGCCGGCCCGGGTACGGGTCATGGACATGAGGGGCTCCTTTGCCGTTTCAGGGGCGGGGGATGCTGGCGATGAACATCTGGATCAACCGCTCGTAGGTGTCGTCCAGGTTCTCGGGCAGGCCGAATCCGCCCGCGGCCTCGAGGGACGTGAACCCGTGCATGATGGCGCGAAGGCATCGAATGGCATGGATCGCTGCGGAGTCTTCCAGACGGTAGGCGCGGAGCACGCCGAAGAAGACCTGAAGCAGCCTGTTTCCCGCTGCCTGCGTCGCGGGGTCGTGCAGCGGGTCGGCCGGTATCGCCGCGTAGCGGGCGGGGTGTCGCACCACGTAGGCGCGGCTGGCGCGCATCAGGGTCGCCACGGCGTCGTCGCCACTGCGGCCGACGACGGCGAGGGTGAGCTGCTCGGCCAGGTCCTCCATGACGCGTACGCCGATCAGGCTCCGCAGCTGCGCAAGGCTGGCGACGTGCTTGTACAGCGACGGCGTGGCGACCTCGGCGCGAGCCGCCACCGCCGCCAGCGTCAGGTGCTCGAGCCCTTGTTCGTCGATCACCGCCAGGGCCAGCTCCACGACCCGGGCGGTGGACAGGCGTGGCCTAGGCACGGAGATCACCCACCAGCAACAGGAACATGTGCATAGCTAATAGGCTAATGCCATTAGCTGGAGGGGGTCAACCTGGCCCCGGCGGCCCGAACACGACCGCCGGGAGCCGGACCTCGCTCAGCGGCGGGGGGTGACGGCGGCCAGCAGTTCCGGTTGGCGGCGGTCCAGCGCGTCCCCGGCCAGGTACGCGCCGAGCAGTGCGGCGCCCAACCCGTACGCCAGGCCGACCGGCAGGGCCAGCCAGAGCCAGGCCTCCCCGAGCAGCGCTGCGGCGACCACCATGGGCACCGTCACGACCGCCGAGGCGATCATGGACAGCAGGGTGAGCAGGCTCTTCGCCACCCCGGCACCGGTGTTCATGGCGAACGGGTTGGTCGTCTCGGGCAGCGCGTACGCGCCGAGCACCGAGATGAATCCGTTGATCGCCAGCCCGCCGCCGTACGCGGCGAACAGCGTGCCGGCCATCACCCCCAACCACTCGGGGTGCCCGAGCACGGTGGCCACGATGATCGCTACCACGCTGAGCAGCGGCACCACGTAGATCGCGAACGCGGTCATCCGGGCGCGCAGCTCCAGCCGCCCCGGCACGCCAGCCACCACGTTGGCCGCGTACGCGCTGCCGTCGAAGCCGAACTGGTTGGCCACGGTGACCGAGGCGATCACCCCGACGAAGATCATCGATAGGCTGACCAGCGCCGGTGACGAGTTGGCGGCCGCCTCGCCGAACGCCTGCCCGCCGTCCTCGACGAACTGGGAGCCGCCCAGGTTGACCATCACCGGTACGAAGATGCCGACCACCGCGATGGTGATCAGGTTCGCTCGCCGGCGGGCGTCCCGCCACCAGTAGCGGCACTCCCGGGCCACCAGCGCGCCGAACCGGTCTCGCCGCGCCCAGGCGACGGCCCGCGGGAACAGTTGGGTGACCGCACCGCCGACCGTGCCGTGTTTGTGTTGGTTCCGCGGCGGGCCGGCGCTGGCCGCACCCACCATCGCCGACTCCAGCGAGCGCGACCACCAGTACAGCAGCCCGCCGACGGCCAGCGCGGTGATCAGCAGCTTGAGTGCGGCGGCCCAGGCCCGGCCCTCGGCCACGTCGATCCCGGCGGTCCACGGCGCCCCGAACGGGGTCCAGCCGACCACGCGGGCCGCGCCGGCCAGCCGGTCCCAGTCAGCCCGGCGGACGGCGGCGAGCACCATGATCTGCAACGGTCCGAGCAGCGCGGCGAGCATCGCGAGCAGGACCGCGGCCAGGTCACGTACCCGGCGCGAGCGGAGCATGGTCGCGAAGGCGCTGGTCACCGCGCGGGCGGCGGCGACGCAGAGCAGCAGCCCGGCGACCGCGCCGACGGCGGCGACCAGCGCGGCCGTCCAGCCGCCCAGCAAACCGGCGGTGACCACCAGCCCGGCAACCGCGATCAGTGTCGCCAGCACCGGGACGCTGACCAGGGCGGCGGCGTACAGGCCGGTGACCAGGGTGCGGCGGGAGAGCGGGAGCAGCGCGAACCGGGCCGGGTCCAGGGTCTCGTCCACGCCGAAGAAGACCAGCGGCAACAGCAGCCAGCCCAGCACCAGCAGGCCCCCGCCGAAGGCCGCGACCATGAGCGCGTACCGGGGCTCGCCGGCCAGACCGGGAGCGGCCAGGGCGAAGAAGCCACCGGTGGCGGCCCAGAGCCCGACCACGACGCCGACTATGAAGAGCGCGATCCGCCACCCCTGGCCGCGGAAGTTGTTGCCGAGCACCCGCAGCTTGAGCCGGACGAAGTGCCGGGCGGAAACCTTGCGGGCCGGCCGGTCGAGCGCGGTCACCGGGACAGCCACGACAGCTCCTCGCCGGTCGCGGTCCGCCCGCCGACCACCTCGACGAAGACCTCCTCCAGGGACCGGGCGCCGCGTACCTCGTCGAGGGTGCCGACCCGCTTGATCAGCCCGTCGGCGAGGATCGCCACGTGCGAGCAGAGGCGCTCGACCACCTCCATGACGTGGCTGGAGAAGACGACGGTGCCGCCACCGACGACGTAGCGGTGCAGGATGTCGCGGATCAGCGCCGCCGAGACCGGGTCGACCGCCTCGAACGGCTCGTCGAGCACCAGCAGCCGGGGGCCGTGCAGCAGCGCGCAGGCCAGCCCGATCTTCTTCTTCATGCCCGCCGAGTAGTCGACCACGAGGGTCCGGCCCGCGTCGGTCAGCGCCAGCACGTCCAGCAGCTCCGCCGCGCGCTGGTCGACCACCGCCGGGTCCATGCCGCGCAGCAGGCCGTGGTACGCCAGCAGCTCCGCCCCGTTGAGCCGGTCGAAGAGCCGTACGCCGTCCGGCATCACGCCGAGCAGGCTCTTGGCGTGGACCGGGTCGGCCCAGACGTCGTACCCGAGCACCCAGGCTTGGCCGACGTCGGGCCGCAGCAGGCCGACGGCCATGGAGAGGGTGGTGGTCTTGCCGGCCCCGTTCGGGCCGAGCAGCCCGTAGAACGACCCGGCCGGCACGTCCAGGTTGACCCCGGCGACGGCGATCTTGGTGTCGAACCGCTTGGCCAGGCCACGAAGGGACAGTGCGGAGGGCTGATCGGTCATGCCCCGAACTTATCCGGCCGAGGCCAGTTGCCGCTCCGGCCG